>CAYJSX010000015.1:0-13406 GCA_964372575.1 uncultured Planctomycetia bacterium | reverse complement strand
AGTACGACTGCTTCTTCATGGTGGCCGACTGGCACGCCCTGATGAGCGAGTACGAAAGCCCCGCCGGCATCCGATCCTCCGTCCTGGCGATGGTGTCGGATTGGCTGGCCGCCGGGATCGATCCCAAGCGCTCGGTCCTCTTCCGTCAGTCGGATGTGCCGGAGCACCTGGAGCTCTACATGGTCCTCTCGATCCTGGTGCCGCTGGGCTGGGTGGAGCGGATGCCCACCTACAAGGAGCAGCTCCGGGAGCTCAAAGGGCGGGACCTGGCCACCTACGGCTTCCTGGGCTATCCGGTCCTTCAGGCGGCCGACATCCTGCTTTACCAGGCGCAGGCGGTTCCGGTCGGAGAGGATCAGATTCCGCATCTGGAGTTGGCCAGGGAGATCGTCCGGCGCTTCAAATTTTTGTACAAGAGAGATCTTTTTCCAGAGCCCAAGCCCCTGCTCACGAAAGAGGCGAAGCTCCTGGGGCTGGATGGCCGAAAGATGTCCAAGTCCTACGACAATTTCCTCGCCCTGTCGGAGTCTCCTAACGAGATTCGCCGAAAGGCGCAGAAGATGTTCACCGACCCCAAAAGAATCAAGATGACGGACCCCGGACACCCGGAGGAGTGCAACGTCTGCCACTACTGGGAGGTCTTCGCGCCCGACCAGGCCCCTGCGGTGTGGGAAAAGTGCCGCAAGGCGCAATGGGGCTGCACCCAGAACAAGGAGGCCCTGGCCGAGGTCCTGATCCGGCTGACCGAACCCTTTAGGGCCCGCCGGAGCGCGGGCGCCGATTCCGAGGTGGAGCGGATCCTGGCCGATGGGGCGAAGCGGGCGCGGGAGCTCGCCCAGGCCACGATGCGCCAGGTCAAGGAGGCCGTCGGCCTTGCCCAAAGTTTTTAACAATTGGTGCCAGGCACCAATTGTTGATAACTTTGGCAAAAGGTGCCGGGCACCATAGGCAGGATATGTCTTACAGGGTAAAGCTGCAGATCTTTGAGGGGCCGCTGGACCTCCTGCTCTATCTGGTCAAGCACAACCACATGGAGATTGCTCAGATACCGATCGCCGAGATCACCGACCAGTACCTGAAATATCTGGAGCTGATGCAGGCCCTGGACCTGGAGATTGCCGGAGAGTTCATCGTGATGGCGGCCACCCTGATGCAGATCAAGTCCAGGTCGCTGCTGCCGCCGGAACCCTTGACGGCCGAGGAACTGGAAGAGCCGGATCCCACGCAGGAGCTGATCCAGCGCCTGCTGGAGTACAGCCGCTTCAAGGATGCCGCCCAGTGGTTGAGCGGCATGGAACAGGGCCGGCTCACCCAGTTCACCCGGCCTCCCGGGGCAGACTCGAAGCCGCCCGCCCTCGAAGAGGAGTACGTCGAGGCCAGCCTCTTTGATCTCTTGACCGCCTTCTCCCAGTTCATGGGGGCCTTGACGCCGGAGATGGTCCACGAGGTGATCCAGGATGAGTTCACCGTGGAGGGGAAGATCGGCCTTTTGAGGGATCTCATCTGCCAACACGAGAGGGTCAGTCTAAAGGAGCTTTTTTCCAAGGCGGCCAGCCGGCACGAGGTGGTGGCAGTTTTTCTGGCGCTGCTGGAGCTGATTCGGAAGAAGGAGGCCCTGGTTCGACAAGACCAGCTCTTTGGTGAGATCTGGATTTTGAGGAACGCAGGCGAGGTGGAGGTGGCGGGGTGAGCGATACCGATCCCAAGCGGATCCTGGAGGCCCTTCTGTTTGTCTCGGAGAAGCCCCTGTTGATTGAACAGGCCAGAGAGGTGCTGGGCCCCTCTTTCGAGGGTTCCCAGATCCGGCAGCTCTTGAACGATTTGACCCAGGAATACGCGCAGGCGAACCGGGGCTTAAGGATTCTGGAGGTGGCCGAGGGGTTCCAGTTGATCACCGACCCGGCCCTGGCCCCCTTCGTTCAGAAGCTCAACCGCAAGGTCAAGACGGTGCGGTTGACCCGACCCTCGCTGGAGACGCTGGCGATCATCGCTTATCGCCAGCCGGTGACCCGGGCGGAGATCGAGCAGGTCCGGGGCGTGGATGTTTCGGGCGTTCTGGAGACCCTGCTCAAGCTGGGCTTCATCCGAATCTCCGGCAGGAAAGAGGCGGTGGGCAGGCCGATCCTCTATTCCACGACGAGAGAATTTCTGGAGCACTTCGGCCTGAAGGGCTTGGAGGACCTGCCCAGTCTCGAGGAACTCAAAGGGGCATCGGGTATTCAGAATGACACTCCAACGGCTGCGCAGACGGATTGACCGGATCGACCTCACGCTCCTCGCCCTGCTCAACGAGCGAGGCAGACTCGCCCAAAAGGCCGGCCAGGCCAAGAGGCGGCAGGGCCGACCGGTATTTGACGGCCAAAGGGAGGCGCAGATCCTGCGCCGACTCAAGGCCGCCAATGCCGGGCCTTTTCCCTCCGGATCGATCACGCAGATCTTTCGCTCCATCCTGAGTGCCAGCCGGAAGCTGGAGCACCCCAAGGCCCGGCGATGAGGGCCATCGCCTACCTGGGTCCGGAGAAGACCAACACCCATTTCGCGGCCCTCGCGCGGTTCGGCCGCGCCGGCCGCTACCTCCACGCCCCGACGGTGGAAGAGGTGTTCGAGCTGGTGGAGCGGCAGAAGGCCGATTTTGGGGTGGTGCCGGTGGAGAATTCCCTGGAGGGAGCGGTCACCCACACGCTGGACCGCTTCGTCGATTTCCGGGCCACGCCGGTTCGGATCTATGGCGAGATCGAGCAGCCGATCCAGCATTTCCTCATCACGCACCGGGGTTCGGCCAGACACAAGATCCGAACCGTCTACTCCCATCCCCAGGCCCTGGCCCAGTGCAGCCGATGGCTTAGGGAGCAGATGGGCAACGTGGCGTGCGTGGAGACGAGCTCCACCGCTGAGGCGGTGGAAAGGATCAAGCGGATCCAGCGGCTGGCGGATCTGCGCAGCCAAGCGGCCATCGGACGCCGGGAACAGGCCCAGGCGAGCGGATTAGAGGCCCGGCCGATTCCCATCGACAGGGAGAACCGCACCCGCTTTCTCATCCTGTCGCTGGCGGAGCCGCGCCCGGGCCGGCGCAATAAAACATCGGTTCTGTTTGCCCTGAAGGACAAGCCCGGGGCGCTGCACAACGCCCTGCTGCCGTTTAAAAGGGAGGGGATCAATTTGACCAAGATTGAGTCCAGGCCCTCCAAGCGAAAGGCCTGGGAATACCTCTTCTTCATAGACTTTGAGGGGCATGTGGCCCAGGCCCGGGTCCAGAAGGCCCTGGCTGGGCTTAAGAGATCTTCCTCGCTGGTGAAGGTGCTGGGTTCGTATCCGGTGGGGTGATGCTCTCTCGACTCGCGCGCCGGGCCTTGGCCTCGGTCGCACCGTACGCCCCGGGCAAGCCGATCGAAGAGGTGAAAAGGGAACTTGGGCTCACGCGGGCGATCAAGCTCGCCTCCAACGAGAACCCGCTGGGGCCCAGCCCCAAGGCCATCGCGGCGGTTCGGAGGGCTCTTTCCCAACTGCATCGGTATCCGGACAGCTGCGCCTTTTATCTGACGCGGGCCTTAAGCCGTCGGCTGAAGGTCAGCCCCGACCAGATCATTGTCGGCAACGGGTCGGACGAACTGATCACGCTGGCCCTGCGGGCCTTTGTGGACCCTGGGCAGGAGGTGGTGACGGCCAGGCCGACCTTCCTCATCTACCGGATCGCCGCCCAGATCGCGGCGGCCCGGGTTCGGGAGATCCGGATGAAGAACCTCCGGTACGACCTGGCGGCGATGCGCCGGGCCGTGGGCCCCAAGACCAAGATGATCTTCATCGCCAACCCAGACAACCCGACCGGCACTTACGTCACCCGGCGGGAGCTGGCCTCATTCCTGAAGGACTTGCCCAAGCGGGTGATCCTCTTCCTGGATGAGGCGTACGCCCAGGTCGTGGACGCCCCGGACTATCCCGACGGGCGCTCTTACATCGGACGCCACCCGGTGATCGTCACCCGCACCTTTTCCAAGGCGTACGGCTTAAGCGGGATCCGGGTCGGCTTTGGGGTGTCCTCCCGAGAGATCATCCAGGCGATGCACCGGGTGCGGGAGCCGTTCAACGTGAACAATCTCGCCCAGGCAGCGGCCCTGGCGGCCCTCGGCGACCAGGCCCACCTGAGGGCTACCCGCCGCCTCTTGGCCACACAGAAGCCCTACCTCTACCGGGAGCTGGAGCGCTTGGGGCTTAAGCCGGTCCCCAGCGCAACGAACTTTGTCCTTTTCCGGGTGGGCCCCCGCGCCAGCCGGATCGGGCAGGGCCTCTTGAGGCGCGGCATCATTGTGCGCGACATGCGTGCGTGGAACCTCCCGGAATATCTTCGGGTGACGGTGGGATTGCCCGGCGAGAACCGGGCCTTCATTCGGGCGTTAAAGGAGGTGGGGGGATGATTATCGTCTTAAAACCGGATGCGACCGAATCGCAGATCAAGCACCTGATCAACAAGGTCAAGTCGATGGGCTTGAAGCCGATGATCTCCCGTGGAGTGGAGCGGACGATCGTCGGGGTGATCGGGGAGGAGGATCTCCTGCGGGTGCAGCCGCTGGAGGTCTACCCGGGGGTGGAGAAGGTGTTGCCGATCTTGGCCCCCTACAAGCTGGTTTCCCGGGAGTTCAAGCCCGCCGACACGGTTGTGGAGGTCAACGGCCTAAAAATCGGCGGCAAGCGGCTGGTCGTGATGGCCGGCCCCTGCGCCGTTGAAAATTTTGAGCTCCTCTTGTCGGTGGCCAAGAGCATCAAGAAGGCCGGGGCCAGCGTCTTGAGGGGTGGCGCCTTCAAGCCCAGGACCTCTCCGTACAGCTTTCAGGGACTGGGAGAGGAGGGTTTGAAGTTCCTGGCCGAGGCCAGGAAGAGGACCGGGCTGCCGGTCATCACGGAGCTGATGGACCTGCGGGACCTGGAGCTCGTGGAGCGCCATGCCGACATCATCCAGATCGGGGCCCGGAACATGCAGAACTTCGACCTCTTAAAAGAGGTGGGCCGCTCCAAGAAGCCGGTCCTCTTGAAGCGGGGCATGGCCGCCACCATCAAGGACTGGCTCCTTTCGGCCGAATACATCCTGCAAAACGGAAACTTCAACGTGATCCTCTGCGAGCGGGGCATTCGGACCTTTGAGACCGAGACCCGCTTTACCCTCGACATGAACGCGGTCCCGGTGATCAAGAACTTGAGCCACCTGCCGATTCTGGTGGATCCCAGCCACGGCACTGGAAAGTGGGGACTGGGTCCCTCCATGGCCAAGGCCGCCATCGCCGCGGGGGCCGACGGCCTGTTGATCGAGGTTCACCCCAAGCCGGAGGAGGCCCTCTCCGACGGGGCGCAGTCGATGCTTCCTGAGAAGTTCGGCAAGCTGATGAAGGAGCTGAAGCGGGTGGCCCGCGCGGTGGGAAGAGAACTGTGACCCCTGCCGTTCGTGCTGAGTTCGTCGAAGCACGAACCGGTGCATCCTTCGACAAGCTCAGGATGACCGGTTAGCATGTCCCGTCCGCCCTTCCGCCAGGTCACCATCGTTGGCCTCGGGCTGATCGGCGGCTCGCTGGGGAGGGCGCTGCGCAGGGGCCGCGCGGCCCGGCGGGTGATCGGATTTTCCCGCAGCGAAGCGACCCTTCGCCGGGCGAGGAGCGGCGGGGCGGTGGACGAGGGTGACACAGAGCTTTGCCCCAAGTGGCTGAGCCAATCCGACCTCGTGGTCATCGCCACGCCCCCGCTCGCCGTGGCGCCTGTGGCGCAAAAGATCGCCAGGATCACGAGGGGACGAATCGTTCTCACCGACTGCGCCAGCACCAAATCAGCGATCGTGAAAGAGCTGGAGCGTTCCTTGCCCTCCCGCGCGGCCTTCATCGGAGCTCATCCCATGGCGGGATCCGAGCGGTCTGGAATCGCCGCCGCGCAGGCCGATCTGTTCCGCGGCGCCGTTTGTATTCTAACGCCGACCTCTCGGAGTTCGCCGGCGGCCGTTTACAAGGTTTCTCGGCTGTGGAAATCTGTCGGTGCCCGCGTCATGAACCTGCCGCCCGATCGCCACGACCAATGGGCGGCCCAAATCAGCCATGCCCCGCACCTGGCGGCCGCAGCCCTGGTCTTGGCGGCCGACCCGAAGGCGCTCCAGTTCGCCGCCGGCGGCTTCTCCGACGCCACCCGGATCGCCTTAAGCGACCCTGATCTCTGGAGCCAGATCTTTCTCACCAACCCCAAGCAGGCCGCGGCCGCCGCCGATCGGCTGATCCAGGAGCTGGCGACCCTCAGGACTTTGGTGGTGCGGGGTCAGGCCTCCAGACTGCGCAGCCGCCTGGCCAGGGCCCAGCGGAAGCGTAAGCAGCTTTAAGCGGTGAGCCCACTCATCATCACGATTGACGGGCCGGCTGGGACCGGCAAGTCCACCGCTGCCCTGGGGCTGTCCAGGAAACTTGGCTTCCTATACCTGGAGACCGGCGCAATGTACCGGGCGGTGGCCCTGGCGGCCACCCGGAGGGGGATACCCCTTAATCATCCTGACGCCCTGACCCGCCTGGCCCGAGGCCTGCGGATTCAATTTCGAAAAGGGCCCCGAGGACGCCCCAGGATCTTCCTGGCGGGCAAAGAGGTTACCGAGGCGATCCGCAGGCCAGAGATCTCTGAGGCGGCCTCCCAGGTGGCGGTGGTACCAGGCGTCCGAAGGGAGATGGTCGCCAAGCAAAGACAGATCGGCCGGCGAGGCGGTGTCGTGGCGGAGGGGCGGGATGCCGGGACCGTTGTCTTTCCCAAGGCCCAGCTCAAGATTTTTCTGACCGCCTCCTTCAAGGAGCGGGCCCGGCGCCGATTCGCCGAGCTTGTGAAGGCAGGCCAGCGGACCTCGCTGGCCCAGGTCGAGCGGCAGATGCGCCAGCGGGACCTCCGGGACAAAAGCCGCTTAGCCTCGCCGCTGCGGCCGGCCCGCGGATCGGTCCGGCTGGACAACTCCAGATTGCAATCCTCGCAAGTCCTTGATAGACTATTCGATTATGTTCGTAGACTTAAAAAGTGAGGTGACTGTTTTGCCAAGCGAAGAGCTTTCCAAGCTGTACGAAGACAGTCTCAAGCAACTCCAAGAGGGGCAGATTGTCCAGGGCCGGATCATCGGGATCACCGCCAACGAGATCCTGGTAGACGTCGGCTACAAATCCGAAGGGGTAATCGACCTTTCGGAGTTCGACGATGCCCAAGCCCTCAAGGTGGGGGACACCGTTGAGGTTCTCCTGGAGTCGGTGGAGGACGAAGAGGGCCTGGTGGTTCTCTCCAAGCGGAAGGCCGAGCGGGCCAAGGGCTGGGAGAGGCTCATGGTCTCGGCCAAGGAAGGGGACCTGCTTCAAGGGCAGGTGGTCCGGAAGGTCAAGGGCGGACTCATGGTGGATGTGGGCGGCGTGGACGCCTTCCTGCCGGCCTCCCAGGTTTTCCTGCGGGGCTTCGGGAATCTCGATGCCCTCGTCGGCCAGACGATGAACGTCGTCATCATCAAGGTTCATAAGGGCCGACGCAACCTTGTCGTCTCCCGCCGCGAGGCGCTCCTCAAGGAGAGGGAGCTTCACCGGCAGAAGCTCCTGACCGAGCTGGAGGTGAGGCAGATTCGCCAGGGGGTGGTGAAGAACGTGACAGATTTTGGCGCCTTCATCTCCTTAGGCGGCGTGGATGGGCTGCTGCATATTACCGACATGAGCTGGGGCCGGGTGAGCCACCCCAGCGAAGTTGTCTGCGTCGGCCAGAAGCTGGATGTGATGGTCTTGGGCTTTGACCGGGAGACGATGAAGATCTCTTTGGGGCTAAAGCAGCTGACCCCCAACCCGTGGGAACAAGCCGTGGCCCGCTATCCGGTCGGCTCCCGGGTCAAGGGCAAGGTGGTCAGTCTCATGCCTTACGGCGCCTTTGTCCAACTGGACCAGGGTCTGGAGGGACTGGTCCACATCTCTGAGCTTTCCTGGACCAGGCGCCCTTCCCATCCCAACGAAGTCCTCTCGGTCGGCCAGGAGGTGGAGTGTGTCGTCTTGAGCGTTGACCGGGAGAATCAGAAGATCGCCTTAGGGATCAAGCAGACCGAGGCCAACCCCTTGGAGGCCTACCTCAAGGAGCATCCGGTGGGTTCGAGGGTGACCGGCCACGTCCGCCACATGACCGAATACGGCGCCTTTGTGGAGCTGGCCGAGGGAATCGATGGCCTGCTGCACGTGCAAGATCTCTCTTGGACCCGCCGCTTCAACCATCCTTCGGAGACCTTGAAGAAAAGCCAAGAGGTGGAAGCGGTCATCGTCGCCTCCGATGCGGAGAATCGCAAGATCTCTCTCTCCTTAAAGGCCCTCACCGAGGATCCCTGGCCCAAGATAGGTCAGCGCTACCCCCAGGGTACCTTTGTGGAGGGGACGATCACCAAGGTGGCCCCCTTTGGCATTTTTGTCGAGCTGGAGAAGGATCTGGACGGGCTCGTTCATCTTTCTGAGCTGCCGGTCCGTCTGCCTCCCCATTTGCGGCGCACCCGACATCCCCCATCTTCCGCCCAACCTGCTGGCCGTCCTGCCGGTCAGGAGGCCGCCGCCGAGGCCGCCGCTCCAGAGGCGATCACGGCATTCCTGGAGACGCAGTTTAAGGTGGGCGAGCAGGTCCAGGCCCGCGTTCTGCGGGTGAACGAAGAAGAGCGCCGCATCGCCCTTTCCCTCAAGCGCGGATAGGGATAACCGGCCCTTGCCCTCAAGCCTGCCCAATCAGCTTAAGCTCATTAAGCGCGGGGTAGCAGAGCTGATCTCCGAGGAGGAGCTTACCAAGAAGCTCTCCCGCGGCAAGCCCCTCACCATCAAGGCCGGTTTTGACCCCACCGCCCCGGATCTCCACTTGGGCCACGTTGTGCTGCTTCGCAAGCTCCAGCAGTTTCAGGGGCTTGGCCACCATGTGATCTTCCTGATCGGCGACTACACCGGCATGATCGGAGATCCTTCCGGCCGGATGGAGGAGCGCCCGGTCCTCACCCCCCACCAGGTGCTGGCGAACGCCAAGGCCTACCGCAGGCAGGTGAGTGGAATCCTTGATACCAAGAAAATCGAGATCAAGATGAACAGCCAATGGCTGGGGCCCATGCGCCTGGCCGACTTTCTGATGGTGGCCAACAAGCTCACGGTGCCGCGCCTCTTGGAGCGGGACGACTTCGCCAAGCGCCTCAAAGAGGGGGCCTCGCTCACCGTCACCGAATCGCTCTATCCCTTGCTGCAGGCCTATGACTCGGTGGCCCTGAAGGCCGACGTGGAGCTGGGCGGTACCGACCAGAAGTTCAATCTCCTCCTGGGCCGGGCCCTGCAGGAACGGTTCGGCCAGGAGCCCCAGGTGGTAATCACGCTGCCGCTTTTGCTCGGGACCGACGGCACCCAGAAGATGTCCAAGTCGCTGGGCAACGCGATCGGCATCCAGGAGCAGGCCGACCAGATCTACGGCAAGGTGATGTCGATCCCAGATCCCCTCATGGTCACCTACTTTGAGCTTCTGACCGATGAGGATTTGGACAAGGTCAAGGCCCTGCACCCGATGGAGGCCAAGCAACGGCTGGCCTTCCTCCTGACCGCCCAATTTCATGGAGAGAAGGCGGCCCAGGCAGCCCAGGCCAACTTTAACCAGGTCTTCCGCAAGCGGGAAACCCCCCAGGAGATCCCGGAGTTTAAGGTGCCCCGCTCCCTCATAAAGGAAGGGAAGGTTTGGATCGTGGCGGTGCTGGTGGCCTCCGGCTTGAGCCCTTCCAAGGCCCAGGCCCGGCGCCTCATCGTGCAGGGCGGGGTAGACTTGGATGGCAAGCGCCTCACCGACCCGGAGGCCTCCCTCCCCATCGCCTCCGGCAGCATCCTCAAGGTCGGCAAGCGCCACTTCCTCAAACTCACCCTGTAAAAGGGTGCCAGGTTTTAACCTGGCACCGCCTTTTACAGGGTCTGACCCATCTGCTTTGGGTGTGGTAAACTATCGGTCAGGGGCGCCGTGAATAAGCGTACTGAAGAAGCTCGCCGTTGGCTCAAACAGGCTCAGGAAGACATCGCTGCAGCCAAAGATGTGCATGAGGATGGCCGTTACAATTGGAGCTGTTTTATTTCTCAGCAGGCGGCAGAGAAGGCGTTAAAGGCTGTTTACCTTTCAAAGGGGGAGCCGGTGGAGTGGATCCACAGTTGTCTGGCTCTGATTCAGGGAGATCCCAATAGAAACCTGTCTGGTATCCCAGGGCTTAAAGAATTGATGGACGCTGCCAGAGAGCTTGACAAGGCCTATATCCCAAGCCGGTATCCCAATGGGGTCCCCCATGGGATCCCATCCGATTTCTTTACCGAGGCCGACAGCCAGCGCTGTCTGGATCAAGCGGAGACGATCGTAAAAAGATGCACCCAGTTATTGCCCAATACTTAAAAGCCCTTGAATCTCAAATCGATCTAAGGGCTGCCATCCTTTTTGGATCTTCTGCTCGGGGGGAATCCGATCGCTTAAGCGACTTGGATCTTTGTATTGTAGCGGAGGATCTTCCAGCCGATTATCGCAAGAGGCTGGACCTTCTCTGGCTGGATAAACCTGCTGGGGTCGATGTGGTTGGGTTTCGTCCCTCCGAGATAGAAGAGTTGCTCTTTCGACCCATGATCTTGGACATTCTGCTGGAGGGCCAAGTGGTTGCTGGGGATGCCGACCATCTCCGTCAGAAGGCCAGGGCCTACCTTATTCAAGAAGACCTCGAGCGCACTCCCTTCGGCTACGCCAAACGCAAGGCCGCGTAAGCCCTACCCGGCCGATGTAAATAGTAACGACATCCCATGCAACACACCCCTCTCGCTCTCCTCCTAACGGGCCTCTTTCTGTCTACCGCCTGCTGCTTACGCTCTGTCAGGCGTTGCCCTGCGCCCCCGTCCAGACCTCGCCGGGCTGGAGGAGACTGACGTGGGAGAGAAGGCGCAGGAGGCCTGGCGGCAGAGGGACGGCCTGTTCTGGTGGCCTTAAGGGCCGACGATATCGAGCAGGCCTTCGGTGATCCGATTCAGATCTTCTTCGTCAAGGTGAGCCAACTTGTGCTCTAGACGTTCGGTCGAGAGGGTTCGGATCTGGCTGATCTTGACCCAGGAAGGCTTCGGGAGCTTTCGTTCCGGGATGGGGTAGGTGAGGGGGAATCCGGCTTTCTGAGGCTGACCGGTGACAGCCAGCGCGATCACAGTGCCCGAGTGGGTATTGAAGACCTCGTGGCTGAGGATCAAAACTGGACGGCGCCCTGCCTGCTCCTTGCCGCGGGTGGGTTCCAGATCCGCCCAGTAGATGTCGCCCCTTACTATTCGGGCCATTCTTCTGCGCGGTATCCCTCCTCAGCCAACGTCCGTTCTTCTTTGGGATCCAGTTTCTTGACTTCTTCCGCGAGCCGGGTGTGTTTCCAGTGCTCGACCTTCTCCCGAAGGGCGGTCTGAATCGCCTGGCTTCGAGAAGCAAAGCGTCTCTGTGCCACCCATCGATCCACCAGCTCGAGCAACTGTCGCTCTAGGGTAATGGCCACCTTTGCTGCTGCCATTGCTCTCACCTCCAGTAGTCTAGTTTATCATACCAGTCGTCTTTGTCGAAGATTTTTTGATGAGGTGGCCGTAGGGCCTAGTGGGATTCGGGGGCTGGGGCTTCCTGGCCGGTCCGCTTATCCAGGAAGAAGGTGGATTTCCCGGCTTCTTTGGAGTTGAGCTTGGCCTTCTTCTTGACCTCGGCGCAGATGTTGGTGACCTCCGCGTAGGAAGCAAGGGGCCGGTGGGCGTTGGTGACGCCGGCCAGCGAGAAGGTCATCAGGGGGAACTGCTTGACATTGCCTTCCCGGTCCTTGGAGACGATGTAGCCCTGCGCCAGATCTTCCGGCGAGTAAAGTTCCTTGATCCGCCTGTCAAACTCGGCGCACAGATACTGGGTGACCGCCTCGGCCTTCTCGGGGTTGGTGAGAACGATGAAGTCGTCCCCTCCCTCGTGCCCCAGAAAGCCGGCTGGATCCCCCTGCCGGATGGCCTCCCGCATCACCTGGGCGGTCAGCTTGATCGCCTGGTCGCCGGCGCCGATCCCATACTTGTCGTTGAAGGCCTTGAAGTTGTCCAGGTCGGAGTAGATCGCCACGAACTTGGTGTTCCCCTTGATCCGCTTCTCGATCTCCTCGTGGATCACATTGTTGCCCGGTAGCTTGGTCAAGGGGTTGGCGTTCTCGGCCCGCTCCTTCATCTTGACCAGGGCCGCCGTCATCCCGTTAAAAGTCTCAGCCAGCTCCCCCAGCTCATCCTCGGTGGGAACCTCCACCTTGAGCCCCAGGTTGCCGGCCGCCACATCCTTGGTGGCCCGGTTCAAGATCTGGATGGGGCCCAGGATCGCCCGGATGAGGAGCAGGCACACCGGGATCACCACGAGGATCACCGCCAGGGCGCTGCCGACGCACAGCTTGCCCACCTGGCGGATCGCCTGGGCCATGTCGCCCATCGAATAGCGCAGGACCGCCACATACTGCGGCGAGTCGTCGATGGTAAGGGGCACAAAGAAGGTAGCTTGCCCGGGGGTGAGCCGGGTTTGAAACCAGCCCTTAGGGTTGTAGCCCCTGGCCGCTGAACGGGCCACCAGGAGATCGTCATCATCGAGGGCCGATCCCTTCAGGGCAGGGTCGGTGGAGGCAACGACCTTCCCCTTAAGGTTGGCCACGGCCACTTCTTCCACCAGTTGCCCCTCCCGAAGCAGCGGGATCAGCTTCTGGAACGACTTGGCCGGATCAGAGGTTCGGATCGTGGAGAGGAGCGAGCGCTCCAGGGCTTCCTTGGCGGCGAACGTTCCCACCCGGGCCCGGTAGAGGTTGTTCTTGCCGATCAGATCCTTCTCCCGAAACAGGAGGGTAGCCGTAAAGACCACGATCAGGATGATGGTGAAGAAGGCCATCCCCTCGATGATCCGGAACTTGAGCGTCGGTTTGAAGGCCACGGCAACCCCAAAGCTTACCATGCCAAAAGGGGCTTGACAACCGGCCCTCAGTGGTGTATAAGTTACAAACCTGAAGGTTTATGGCTGGTCAAAATCAGCCCCATCAGGGTATACTTGATGTGGGTAAAAAGGAATGGTCGTAAGCCTTGGAAGGAGTCGATTTCCATAAGACTCTTTGACAGATTTGGATAATTAGGGCTTAGGAACGAAGAAGGGCCTTCCCCGCGGTTGGCGGGGAGAACAAGGGTGCCGTCTTCGGCACCCTTGTTTTATCTTCAGGCATCTTGGCTCTTTGACAAACCGAATAAAGACCCTGTTCAACACCTGTTTCCCCTCACGGGGAAATGGGTTAAGACAACGTCCTTGCCTGCCGGAAGGCAGGCAGATGAGCGTTTTGAAGATCAACCCTCTTTTTTTGATGGAGAGTTTGATCCTGGCTCAGAGCGAAC
>CAYJSX010000014.1:0-13624 GCA_964372575.1 uncultured Planctomycetia bacterium | reverse complement strand
CCCGATCTTATTGAGAGATTTCCCTCGTCTGCAGGTTCTCTTGGTCGGGGATGGACCGGCCAAACCAGACCTCACCCGCCAGGCCTACCGCTTAGGGATCGCCGATCGGGTGGCGATCGCCCCTTCGGTGGAGGATACTCGGATTCCTCTTTCGGTGTTGAAGGTCTTTGTGGCTCCGGCCCGGCGGGAGGGGTTCGGGCTTTCGATTGTGGAGGCGATGGCCTGCGGCGTGCCGGTGGTCGCTACCGATGCCGGAGGCCCTGCCGAGATCATTCAAGATGGGGTGAGCGGTCTCCTGATTCCCCCGGAAGATCCTCAGGCCATTGCCGCTTCGATCCGTTCGCTCCTTGTGGATCCACAGAAGGCCCGCCGGATTTCTCAAGCCGGCCGCCAGAGGGCCCGCCAGGACTTCAACATCGACCGGGTGGTGCGGGAGGTCGAAAGGGTCTATGCCCGTGTCGTCCGAAAATAGCCGGCAGCGAATCCTCATCGTGTCGGTCAACTGGCTGGGAGACCTGATCTTCCTGACTCCCGCCATCCGGGCGATCCGTAAGGCGCATCCCAACGCCTTCATCGCCTGCCTGGCTCCACGGCGAGGCCTGGATCTGCTGGCCGGGAGTCCCCACTTGGACCAACTGATCCCGGTGGAGGAGTCGCGGGGCCCCCTCGGCTGGATCCGCTGGCTGGCCTTGGCCGGCCGCTTGAAGAGGGAACGGTTCGATACCGCCTTCCTCTTTCACCGATCGATGACCCGGGCCCTGACCCTCTGGTGGGCTGGCGTCCGCCGGCGAATCGGCTACACCTCCGGCAAGAGGCGGTTGTTTTTGACCGATCCGATCCCACCACCCCCCGTCGATTCGCTGCACAAGATTCACCATTACCTGAAGGTCGTTGAGGCAGCCGGCATCCTCGCCGACGGTGACCAGTACGACATCCATCTGACCCAGGAGGATCGGGCAGCGGCCAGGAGACTGCTTCAGGAGTGGGGGGTTGCCCCCTTGGACCGTTTGGTGGCCCTCCATGCCGGGGCCAACTGGCGGCTGAAGCGCTGGCCCTTCCAGAACTTTGCCAAGCTCGGCGACGCGCTGAACAAGCGCTTCAAGACCAAGGTGGTTCTGGTGGGGGCAGAGGAAGATGTGCCGCTGGCCGCGCGGATCACTTCCCGGATGAGGACCAGGCCCCTCGTGGCCACCGGGCAGACCACCTTCCGGCAGCTGGGAGCGCTGCTGTCGGCCAGCTCACTCCTCATCTCCAACGACTCCGGCCCCCTGCACCTGGGGCTGGCGATGGGAACTCCGGTGGTGGCCCTCTTTGGTCCCACCGACCCCAAGCTCACTGGCCCCCTATCCTCCCCCAAGGCGGCTGTCCTGTTCGGATCGATCGGCTGTCCGGTCCCTTGTCGTCAGCTCCAATGCCCGGTGAACCTGTGCATGCAGCAGATCACGGTGGATCAGGTCTTGGAGGCGTCAGCCAGATTCCTGTCATGAGTAGACAGCCCAAGCGCCACCGAATCCTTTTGATCGAGCTGAGCAACCTGGGAGATGCCGTCCTGACCTATCCGGCCATCGGCGCCCTCTGGCAGGCCTACCCCAACGGGGAATTTCATGTGCTGGCCGGGCCCCGAAGCGTTCCCCTCTTTGAAGAGGATGCCAGGATCAACCGGGTGTGGGTTTGGAATAAAGAAGGAGACGCGCTTGAGAAGCTGTCGCTCCTTTTCCAGCTCTTCCTGCAGCGTTTTACCCTGGTGATCGATTTCCGGCACTCCTTGATTCCCCTTTTGCTGGGTGCGCGCAGGAGCCGGCTTCTGCGCAGGCCCCCTGCCGCCAGCGGCAGCCACAAGCCTAAGGGCAGTGGTGAGGCTTCCGATAGCCGAAGCCACGCGCCAGGAGGGGTTAGTGGTGCCGCTTCCGCCAGCCGAAGCCACCGGGTGCTCCAGCATCTGCAGGTGGTGGCCGACCTGGGATTTGAACCGCCGATGGACGGCCCTGGCCTCTTCTTCGGGCGGGAGGAGGAAAGAGAGATCTCTCAGTGGCTCATCCCTGGGAAAGAGGCGGTGGTCATCTCCCCTGGCTCGAGGAGCCACTTGAAGCGCTGGGCCGCGCAGCGGTTCGCCCAGGTGGCCGACCGCCTGGTGGAGGAGGAGGGGGCCCAGATCTTTCTGGTAGGAAGTGCTGAAGAGGCCGAGATTGCTGAGAAGGTTCTCTCCTCGATGAGACATCCGGCAACCGACTTGACCGGCCGGACGAACTTCCGGCAGTTGGGCGCCCTGCTTTCCCGGGCGAGGCTGTGCATCACCAACGACAACGCCGTCCTCCACATCGCCCAGGCGATGAATGCGCCCACCCTGGCCATCTTCGGCCCCACGGATGAGGCAAAGTACGGTCCCCGCAACCCCAACTCGCTCGTGGTCCGCAAGAAGCTGGTCTGCGCCCCCTGCGAGAGGGCCCTTTGCCCCTACGGCCACGAGTGCCTAAAGTGGCTTGAGGTCGATGAGGTCTTTGAGGCCGCTGTAAAGATCTTGAAGAAGAAAACCTATGTTTCAACTTTCCAAGCCGCGTCCCCTGTCGCGTAACCCTCGCATCCTCATCATCCGGACCGACCGGCTGGGAGACCTGGTCCTCTCCACACCAGTCATCCAGGCCCTGCGCTCCAACTTCCCGGAGGGCTTCCTCGCCATGATGATCCGCTCGGCCTACCGGGAGCTCATCGAGGGAAATCCGGATTTGAACGAGGTGATCCTCTTCGATAAGCAGGGCAGCGAGAGAAGCCTCTTCGGTATGCTTCGGCTCGCCTGGCGGCTGCGTCGAAAGCGGTTTGACGTGGCGCTCATCCTTCATTCCACCAACCGGGTTCTCCTGGTGAGCTGGCTGGCCGGCATCCGCAGACGGGTCGGCTATGCCAGAAGGCTTGGGTTTCTCCTGACCGATCGGCTCCCCTACCTCAAGCCCCAGGGAGACCGCCACGAGCTCAGGTATAACCTCGACCTCTTGAAGCTGTTGGGCGTCCAGGCCGACAGCGCTGCCGCGCTCTCGGCACTTCCGTCGCCCACCCGCCTGGAGGCGGGTACCCGGGCTTGGTCGGCCGACAGCCCCAGCTTGCGGGTTTGCATACCGCCGGATGCCCAAAGGGGTGTCGCGCGCTTTTTGTCTTCCCGAGGGGTCCAGCCGGGCGAATCGTTGATTGTTCTTCACCCCGGCGCCAGCTGTCCCTCCAAGCGTTGGGCGCCAGAGCGTTTCGCGGCCCTGGGTGATCTGGTGATCGAGCGCTTGGGAGCCAAGGTGCTCATCCTCACTGGTCCTCACGAGATCCGAATCGGCCGAGAGGTCCTTCGAGCGATTCGGCAGCCGGCCCTGGAGGCGTTGGGATTCTTCAGGACTGTAGAGCTGGCTCCCCTGTTTCAAAGGAGTATCTGTCTCGTTTCCAACGACAGCGGGCCGGTCCACGTGGCAGCAGCAGTGGGCACACCGGTCGTTGCGATCTTTGGCCGCTGGGGCGGCGGCTTAAGCCCAACCCGGTGGGGACCCACCGGCCCCAAGAGCATTGTTCTTCACCGGGACGTCGGCTGCCGGCCCTGCCTGGCCCACCGCTGCCCCATCGGCTTCGTCTGCCTTTCGGCCATCACCGTCGAAGAGGTCTTCGCCTCCGTGGAACACCTCACCGGCCTGCGCCATGCCACCCCCTAAGTTATTCACATTTGGTGCCAGGCACCACCTGTGGAAAACTTTGGCGAGACGACCCCGCCTGTGGAAAACTTTGGCAAGACTGCTTGTTGCTGCGCTCCTTGTGGCTGGATGCGCGAGGTTTCAAGTGGCCCAGGGCCCCAAGGAGATCCGCAGTCTGGCCACCCAGCAGATCCCGACCAACGAACGCCTTGAGTATAAAGTTTTCTGGTGGGGGGCACCGGTAGGCACGGCCACCATTTCCACAGCACCCAAAGGGAACCCCCCCAAGGAGCCAGGACTTCTCCAGGTGACCTGCGAGGCCCGCTTGGCGTGGGGCTTGGAGGCCTTCTATCCGGTTCGAGTGAAGCTCATCAGTCTCTACGACACGGTCCAACAGCGGCCCCTTCGCTTCGAGGCCTACGTCGTGAAGAAACGCGGGGGTGTTCACGAGAGCCAGATCACCTTTGATGCCGCCAAGGGGATTGCCCTTCACCAGCTCCCCAAGAACCGAACCGCCACAGTGAAGATCGGTCCGGCAACACAGGATAGCCTTTCTCTGATCTACTACGTCCGGACCCTCCCCTTAGAGGTAGGGCAGGAGATCCCTCTGCAGGTCACGGCAGACGGAAAGAATTGGGATCTCAAGGGGAGGATTCGCCAAATTACCCAGGTGAAGGTCGGCTCACTGGGTAGATTCCACGCCGTAGAAGGAGAGACCTGGCTGAACTACCCGCTCTCCTTCTTGTATAGGGCCAAGGCGTTCGTCTACTTAAGCGCCGATGACCAGCGGATTCCGCTCCTGGCCAAGATCCACTCCCGCATCGGCCCGGTTACCGTGGTCCTCACCCGTAGAGACCTGACCCTGGATTTGCTAGAATAATTCTATAGTGGAGGAGATTGCCTCGCCGAAGATCGATTTAAAGAAACTCACCCGCTACAGCTTGAGCGACCGCAAGAGCAAGGTGGCCTGGGATACCTTCGCCCGATTGACCCCCAAAGGGGCCTCCTTCCGCGCCTTCTTCGACGGGCTTCCCCGGATCTTGGCGGGCGAGTCGCTGCACCGGCTGGTGAAGGCGATCGCGCAGGCCCGGAAGACCGGTAGGCCAGTTATCGCACTTCTGGGGGCCCATGTCCTGAAGGTGGGCCTGTCGCCTCTGATCGTGGACTGGATCGAGCGCAGGGTGGTGACCGCCATCGCCGTAAACGGTGCCGGGATCATCCACGATTTTGAGCTGGCCTACCAGGGGAAGACGTCGGAAGAGGTGACCGAGGCGTTGGCCGATGGCTCCTTTGGGATGGCCCACCTTTTGAACCGGGCGATCTGCGAGGGGGCCCGCCAAAAGTTGGGGCTGGGGGCTTCGGTGGGGCGCTTCATTGACAAGAGCTGCTTCCGCTTCAAGAGGCTCTCGATCTTTGCCGCCTGCCATCGGGGCAAGGTACCGGCCACCGTCCATGTGGCGATCGGAACCGACATCATCCATCAGCATCTCTCCTGCGATGGGGCCGCCCTCGGCGAGGCCTCCTTGACCGATTTCAGGAAGCTGACCGAGGTGGTGGCGGATTTAGGAGAGGGCGGGGTGGTGCTCAACATCGGCTCGGCCGTGATCCTGCCGGAGGTTTTCCTGAAGGCGGTCTCCACCTGCCGGAATTTGGGCTTCGGGGTGAGAAATTTCACCGCGGCCAACCTGGACATGATCCAGCATTACCGGCCCCACCAGAATGTCCTGCTGCGTCCCACCGCCTTGGGCGGACAGAAGATCAACCTGATCGGCCACCACGAGATTTTGGTGCCGCTGTTGTACGCGGCGCTGAAGGAGCGACTCCGATGACCCGCGACCGTTTTGAGGCGCTGCTTAAGAAATTCCGGAGCACCAAGATTCTCGTGATCGGGGATCTGATCCTGGATGAGTTCATCTGGGGCAAGGTGGAGAGGATCTCTCCGGAGGCGCCGGTTCCGGTGGTCTGGGTGGACCAGGAGTCGGTGATGCCGGGTGGGGCGGCCAATGTGGCCCGCAACGTCCGCGCCCTGGGAGGAGAGGTCCGGCTGGTTGGCGTGGTGGGCAAAGACACCGCCGCCCATCGCCTCCTGGCCGAGCTCAAGGAGAAAGGGATTCCCACCGACAACATCTTGACCGACCCTGCCCGCCCCACCATTGCCAAGACCCGCGTGATCGCCCACCACCAGCAGGTGGTCCGGATCGACCGGGAGCAGGTCAAGCGGTTTGACGCCTCCCTCAACAAGCGGCTCATCGAGGCGGCGCTGCGCCTGATCCCGCAGGTGGATGGGATCATCATCGAGGATTACGGCAAGGGTTTGATCAGCCCAGAGCTCTTGAAGCCGGTCGTGATCTGGGCCAAGCGCCATAAGAAGGTGATCGCGGTGGATCCCAAGGAGGAGCATTTCTCCACCTATCGGGGCGTAACGGCCCTGACACCGAACAAAAAGGAGGCCTCGCTCGCGGCCGGCTTTCCGATCACCGACAAGGAGAGTCTTCACCGGGCAGGA
Organism: uncultured Planctomycetia bacterium; assembly: GCA_964372575.1. Taxonomy (GTDB): domain Bacteria; phylum Omnitrophota; class Gorgyraeia; order 1-14-0-20-64-10; family 1-14-0-20-64-10; genus JACOVG01. Next base: position 7,456 of record CAYJSX010000014.1, on the reverse strand, counting down.
GCCGAGATTATAAAGCGTCTTTCCCCCGAGGTGCTCCTGGTGACGCTGGGGGAGGAGGGAATGGCCCTCTTCGCAGGGGATGGGGCCAAGCCGGTGCACATCCCCACGGTGGCCCGGGAGGTCTTTGATGTTTCCGGGGCAGGGGATACGGTGATCGCTGTCTTTACACTGGCGCGCGCGGCCGGCGCTTCCTACCTGGAGGCGGCTCGGCTGGCCAACGCGGCGGCCGGGGTCGTGGTGGGCAAGCTTGGAACTGCCGACTGCTCTGCCCAGGAGCTACGAAATGTCATCCTCGCTCTCGATCAGAGAGTCGAGGGCAGGCCCCAGCGAGGATGACGACTGTGATCTTAGGCGTTATTCCAGCCCGCTACGGGTCGACCCGGTTTCCTGGCAAGGTGCTGGCCTGCGCCAATGGCAGGCCGATGGTGGAGCTGGTCTGGCGCAAGGCCAAGCAGTCGAAGAAGCTGACGAGGCTGCTCGTGGCGACCGACGATGAAAAAGTGTTCGGGGCGGTGAAGGCCTTTGGGGGCGAGGCGGTCATGACCGATTGCACCTTGGCCTCGGGCAGCGACCGGGTCTGGCAGGCGGCCAAGGATACACCCGCTTCGATCATCGCCAACATCCAGTCGGACGAGCCGCTTCTCACACCGGAAATGGTGGATCGAATGATTGAGGCGCTCGAGGCAAACCCTCAGGCCGACATGGCCACCCTGGCCTTCCGGATGGAGACTCCGGAGGGGCTGGACAACCCCAACGTCGTCAAGGTGGTGACCGATTGCGAAGGCCATGCCCTCTACTTTTCAAGAAGCCCGCTTCCTTTTTACCGGTCGGGGCAAGACCTCCGGGTGTGGTATAAACACTTAGGGCTGTACGCCTATCGGCGCGAAGCCCTTAGGCGTTTTGTGGCGCTGCCTCCTTCCTTGCTGGAGAAGGCCGAGGGGCTGGAGCAGCTTAGGGCGCTGGAGAACGGCTTCAAGATCCAGGTGGCCGCCAGCCCGGCCGACACGATTGGAGTGGATACCCCGGAGGATTTAAAGCGGGTCGAGGAGATTTTAAGGCATGCCTAAGTACATCTTTATCACCGGCGGGGTCGTCTCGAGCTTAGGCAAGGGGGTGGCCTCGGCCTCGATTGGCCGGCTGATGGAGGCCAGGGGCCTCAAGATTACGCTCCAGAAGATGGATCCGTACCTCAACGTCGACCCCGGCACGATGAACCCCTACCAGCACGGCGAGGTGTACGTCACCGACGACGGGACCGAGGCCGACCTGGACTTGGGCCACTACGAGCGCTTCACGTCGGTCGTCACCGGGCGGGACAACAACGTCACCACCGGCAAGATCTACGAGTTGGTGATCCGCAAGGAGCGGGAGGGAGAGTACCTGGGCTCCACGGTGCAGGTCGTTCCCCACATCACCGATGAGATCAAGGAGGCGATCCGTCGGGTCTCCCGGGGAAAGTCGGTGGACCTCGTGATCTGTGAGGTGGGCGGCACGGTGGGCGACATCGAGAGTCTGCCCTTCCTGGAGGCGATCCGGCAGTTTCGGCTGGAGCTGGGCCGGGGCAACGCGATCAACATCCACCTGACCTTGATTCCCTACCTCCGGGCCGCCGGGGAGCTCAAGACCAAGCCGACCCAGCACTCGGTGGGAAAACTCCGGGAGATCGGTCTTCAGCCGGAGATACTCCTGTGCCGCACCGAGAAGCCCCTGGTGAAGAAACTCAAAGAGAAGATCGCCCTCTTCTGCAACGTGGAGGAAGGGGCCGTCATCGAGGCGCGGGATGTCCGGGACATCTACGAGATTCCGCTGGCCCTTCACGCTCAGGGCCTGGACGACCTGATCATCAAATTCCTGGAACTCAAGGTGGAGCGGGGGCATGACCTGAAGTCGTGGCAGGAAAATGTGGTCCGTCCGATCCTCTCGCCGGCCCACGGGCCGGTCAAGATCGCGGTGGTGGGCAAATACATCGAGCTGCAGGACGCCTACAAGTCGATCTACGAGGCGATCCGCCACGGCGGCATCGCCAACGACTGCGGGGTGGAGATCCGGCGGGTCGAATCAGAGCGGATCGAAAAGAAGGGGACGGGTGCGCTCCTTAGCCAGATGGACGGGATCCTCGTGCCCGGCGGCTTCGGCACCCGGGGGATCGAGGGCAAGATCCAGGCGGCCCGATTTTCCCGAGAATCCGGGATTCCCTACCTTGGCATCTGTTTGGGGATGCAGTGCGCGGTGATTGAGTTTGCCCGGAACGTGGTGGGTCTGGCCAAGGCCAACTCCACCGAGTTTGACGGCTCCACCTCGCACCCGGTGATCAGCCTGCTGGCCGAGCAGAGGAAGGTCAAGGCGATGGGCGGCACGATGCGCCTGGGGGCCCAGCCCTGTCAGATCAAGAAGGGAACCTTGGCCCATCAGGCCTACCGCCAGACCAAGACCGAGGAACGGCACCGCCACCGGTATGAATTCAACGGCTCCTACCGCAGCGATTTTTCCAAGGCCGGCATGGTGGTGAGCGGGTATCTTCCTGGCAAGAGACTCGCCGAGATCATGGAGCTGACGCACCATCCCTGGTTCCTGGGCTGCCAGTTCCACCCGGAACTCAAGTCCAAGCCGGATCGGCCCCATCCCCTCTTCGCCGCCTTTATCAAGGCGAGTCTGGCGCGCGCCCAGAAGATCGACGTTCGCCCTGAGCCGTTGGCGGCCTCGTAAAGAAAACCTCTCATGCCAAGCCCAAGACCCCTCGTGGTGAACGTTGGCTCCGTCCGAGTGGGTGAAGGTCAGCCCCTGGTTCTGATTGCCGGGCCGGATGTGATCGAGAGTGAATCCTCCGTCCTGCGGCACGCCGACGCCATCGCCAAGACGGCCCGTCGTTATAAAGTTCCCTTCATCTACAAGTCCAGCTTCGACAAGGCGAATCGAACTTCCCTCAAAAGCTATCGGGGCCCTGGGTTGAAAAAGGGACTGGCGGTTTTGAAAAAGGTAAAAGAGAAGATCGGTGTTCCAGTTTTAAGTGATGTTCACTGCGTTGAGCAGGTGAGCCCGGCGGCCGAAATCCTCGATTGCCTTCAGGTTCCGGCCTTCCTCTGCCGGCAGACCGATCTTCTGGTGGCGGTGGGCAAGGCCGGCAGGGCGGTCAATCTGAAGAAGGGGCAGTTCCTCGCCCCCTGGGACATGGCCAACGTGGTGGAGAAGGTGGCCGCGACCGGCAACCGGAAGATCCTCCTCTCCGAGCGGGGAACGAGCTTCGGCTACAACTACCTGGTCAACGACATGCGCTCCATCGCGATCTTAAAGTCGCTCGGCTTCCCAGTCGTCTTTGACGCGGGCCACTCCACCCAGCTGCCCGGCGGCTTAAAGAGCGCCTCCGGCGGCCAGGCCGAGTTCATCCCGCTTCTGGCCCGCGCGGCGGTGGCTGCCGGCTGCCATGCCCTCTTTGTGGAGGTGCACGAGGATCCCGCGAGCGCCCTGTGCGACGGCCCCAGCTCCCTTCCTTTAAAGGAGCTGCCGGCGCTGCTGGCCCAGCTCACCGCGCTCCACCAAGTTATTAACAAATGGGGTCTGACCCCATTTGTGGAAAACTTGAGATGATTTCGCCGATGCTCAAACACGCCAAGCGGGTCCTCGAGGTGGAGCGGGACGCGCTGGACCGCCTCTTGCGGCGGCTGGATCGCCGCTTTGAGAAGGCGGTCGCCCTCCTCAAGCAGTGCACCGGCCGGGTGGTGGTGACCGGAATGGGAAAGCCAGGGATCATCGGGCAGAAGATCTCAGCCACCCTCTCCTCCCTCGGAGTCCCATCCTTGTGGCTTCATTCGGCTGAGGCGGCCCATGGCGACTTGGGAAAGGTGACGCCGCAGGATGTGGTGATGGCCCTTTCCCATTCCGGCGAGACCGATGAGATCCTGCATCTGGTTCCGGTCTTAAAGAGGATCGGGGCCAGGCTCATCGTGCTGACCGGCAATGCCCACTCCCGCCTGGCCCGGGGGGCGGACGTGGTGCTGCCGACCTACGTCAAGGATGAGGCCTCCCCCTGGGGGCTGGTTCCCACCGCCTCCACCACGGCGATGCTTGCCCTGGGGGACGCCCTGGCGCTTGAGCTGGCCAGGCAGAGGGGGTTTACCGCCGACGACTTCGCCGTCCTGCACCCCGGCGGCTCTTTGGGCAAACGGCTCACCCTGCGGGTGGAGGACCTGATGCGTTCCGGCTCCTCCCATCCCAAGGTGAGAGCCGGTGCCACGGTTAAAAAGGTGCTGCTCACCATCACCCGGGCCAGGGCCGGTTCGGCCTGCGTGGTGGACGCCCAAGGCAGGCTGATCGGGATCTTCACCGACGGAGACCTGCGCCGGCAGATCGAGAAGGATCCCCACCTCTTAAAGAGGAAGGTGAGCGACGTCATGACCCGTAGTCCCAAGACCCTGCCGGTAGGCCACTTGGCGGTGGAGGCCCTTAAGATCCTGCGGGCCTACAAGATTGACGAGATCCCCATCGTGGATGCCCGCCACCGGCCGGTGGGCCTGCTCGACGTCCAGGACCTCCTCAGGGCCGGCCTTGTCTAGTAGAGACCGCTTCTCTCGGGGACACTTCTCTCTGGAGAGAAGTGTCCTTTTAAGAAGCGTTCTCAGGCGGGCCAAGGGGGTGAAGCTGCTGATACTCGACGTGGACGGGATCTTGACCGACCGGCGAATCATCCTGGGCTCTGACGGCATCCAGTACAAGGCCTTCGACGTGCAGGACGGCTTCGGTCTGGTGCTGGCCCGGAAGGCAGGATTGAAGATTGCCATCATCACCGCCGAGAAATCCCAGGTGGTGACCCGCAGGGCCAGGCAGCTCAAGGTGAATTGGATCGCGCAGTTTGCCCGGGACAAGGCCAAGGCCTTCGCCCGGTGCCTGGCCCACTTTAAGATTCCGGCTTCGCAGGTGGCCTACGTGGGGGACGACCTACTAGATCTGCCGATCCTCATCCGGGTGGGGCTGGCCGCCACCGCCTCCAACGCCTGCCCCGAGGTGAAGAGGCGTGTCCATTACGTGACCAGGGCCAGCGGCGGCCGCGGGGCGGTCCGGGAGGTGGTGGAGATGATCCTGCGGGCCCAGGGCCACTGGGCTCGGCTGGTGAAGGGGTATTTGCGATGACCCGCCGGCCCATCGGGTGGATGATCGCCTCGATCCTCTTGGGGATTTACATCAGCTTGAAGATTCAAGGCATTTGGTTTGGCCTTCAGGTGCAGGGGCTGGAGAGGAAGCTGGATGAAATCCGGCCGGAGCTTTCTAACCTTGTCTTGTACGATCAACTTTCCCTCACCCACGCGGCCTGTCTGGAGGCCATTGACAAGACCCAAGGTCTGGGCCTTCAGGCAGGAGGGCTGTTGAAGTCCCTCTCCCAAGATCTGCCTGCCTCGGTCACCATCGAGAGACTGGAGGCCTCCCCCGACATGGGCCTGAAGGTCAGGGGAAGCTGTCTGCCGGGGATCCGCTCCCCTGAGGAGCCGCTCTTGTTGTGGGCGAAGAAATTGCAGAAAGAGGGCCTCAACGTTCAGATCAAACACCTCATCCCGGATACCCAGGTGGCTGGCGTTTGGCGCTTTGAGCTGAAGGCTGAAAAATCCGATGGTTGAGCTAAACGGCAAAGAGAAGCATATCCTGGCAGGCCTGCTCCTCCAGGTTCTGGTGGTGGGGCTGCTCGTCTTTGCCTATACCCAGGCCGTCCGCCAGCTCAAGGTTAATCACGAAAGCACCCTGAGGCTTAAGGAGCAGCTCACCGCAGTCCAAATCAGGGTCCAGGAGAAGAAGGGCGAGGAGCTCACTTCCATCCAAGGCGAGCTCACTCGGTTGGTGGGCCTCTTGTTCACCCGCAAGGAGCTGGACGGTTGGGCCGAGCGTCTTAAGGAGATGGCCAGCCAGTTTAATTTTCGCGATCGAGAGGTGACGGTCGGCATGGCGGAGCGCAAGATCGAGATTCCGGCGGGCTCCTTGCCCCCCTTCAAGCTGGATCTTTACGCGGTGGAGCTTAAAGGGAAAGCCGGCACCCAAGAGGCGGTGCGTCTTCTGGCCGCCGTTGGCGAGGAGCAGAAGCGCCTCTGCCCCCTGGAGAAGATCGAACTTCGGGCCCTGGCCCAGGGGGAGGGGGCGGCCGTGGAGGTCCACCTGAAGTGGTTGGTGGCGGTTTCTGACCGGGCCCAGGAACCTGCCGCGCAGGCCCCCACAGCTCAACGGGCCGCCGATGCTCCTTTCCCCTGGGGGCCTCGGGTGGAACCGTTTCAGTCTCCCTTTATCTACCCAAGCGCGCTGCGCTCCCCGCCAGCAGGGCGGGTGCCTCCTTTCCGGTTGACCGGCATCCTCTGGGATCCAGCCACCCCCAGCGCCGTGATCAACGACACCCTTCTCAAGCCGGGCGATCGGCTGGGCAACTATCGGCTGGTCCTCTTGACCTCGCGAGCCCTCCTCCTGGCTGACCAGGAAGAAGAGCTCTTCCTCCCCCTGCCCCCTTGATGATATAATCTCTCTTTCTGCTCATGGGAGTCTTACAGATGAGGGCGAGGAGGTTCCTTGCTCTGTTTTTTGTCCCCTTCGCGATAGGGTGCACGAAAGGGGCCGCGCCGAAGCCGGCGCCACCGCCTCCGGTGATCTCGGAGCCGGCGGAGGATGTGATCTCCACCTTTACCCTGGTGGGCCACTCGGAGGCCGGCCGGAAGAAGTGGGAGGTCACGGGTCAGACGGCCAATCTCCTGGCCGAAACCGTTGAGCTCTCTCCGGTCACGGCGGTGAACTTCGGGAAGGTGGATGTCACGCTCACCTCCTCCCGGGGGAAGTTCCACAAGGCGAGCCGCAACGTGGAGCTGAAGGAGGATGTGGTGGTGATCACCTCCGACGGGGCTCGCCTCTCCACCGACACCTTTTTCTGGGCGGCGGAGCGGGGTGTTGGGACAACGCCGGACTGGGTGACGATCACCCGGCCCGGGATGAGGGTAGTCGGCCAGGGGGCGGTGGGCCACCCTTCCTTAAAAAGGGTGAGACTGAAGAAGGAGATCACCGTTACCCTCGTGGGCCAAGGGGCGGCCGCGCAGAAAACTGGCAGGGGGCCAGGGGGAGGTAAAACGGTAATTACCTGTGAGGGGCCCATGCAGGTGGACTATGGGCGCGACAAGATTCGCTTTTTGAATCAGGTGGTGGTTCGGGACGCTCGAGGAACGATCCATGCCGACCGGATGGATGTCACGCTGGATCCTGATACCAACCGGGTTCGAAGGGTGGCTTGTCTGGGGGATGTGGTGATTCGCCAAGAGGGCCGGATCTCTTACGCCGATCGGGCCGATTATTGGCAGCCCGAAGGGAACCTGCGCCTGATGGGGCATCCGCGGATTGTGGTGCTGGCCGCAAGCGACCTGGAATGAATAACGGCGACGGAGACCTCCTCGCGATCGGCAACCTCGTCAAGAGCTACGGCGGTCGCGCCGTGGTGGACGGG
>CAYJSX010000013.1:0-13799 GCA_964372575.1 uncultured Planctomycetia bacterium | reverse complement strand
ATCCCACCCTCAGGCCATCCCGTTGATCCGGGCAATCGTCTCCGCCCATTCGATGGTCAAGGAGGGACGCACCTGCCAGCCTTGCTCCCTCAGCCATTGGTTGATCTGAGCCAGGAGGAGGTTAATTCCAGGGGAAAGGGTCTGGTCAATCCGACGAACCGCTGTTACACCGTCCAAGACCTTAAGCCACCTCTCTAACATGGGGATGGCTCGATCAACGCTGTAACCGATCAGGATATTGTCTCTCGGAACGCCGTACTCTGCAAACCGATCTGCTTCCCGAGCGTCCTCGGCCAATGCGATCAGGCGGGACGGAGAAACCCAAGGCGTGCCCCCGGCAGGCAGGAGTGCTTCCGCCTGGCGTATCGAACGGACTAGGACGTAGTAGGCCACCGGCTCATCCTCCAAGCCCCGGAATTGGGAAAAAAGAAGCGGCAATCCGGCCTCCTCCGGCCTGAAGACATAGCCGATCTTCTCCGCCATCCGGATTCCGGTCCGTTGAAGGGTGATTGGCTTAAGCGGCCTTCCCGAGGCCTGCTCAAGGCGCTTCAGGGTGCGGCCTTCAACGGGGGCTGGCTCCTCCAGCCCGGTTAAGGCGCCGGGCTGCTCAAAGGCAGCCGGGGTAATCTCCACCAAGCCGGAAAGTGGAATGGTTCCCTCTTGGTCGGAAGGAATAAGAAGCCGCCCTGGGGTAAACAGATCCGGGACCGGGGGAGTAAACCGGCCTTGAGCATCTCGGGTTCTCCCCTCTTCATCCTGGAAGGCGATTACCCGATGCACCCAGAGTCCGCGCCGGTCAATCACCACCCCCACGTTTCCTGCAATCCTAAGACGCCCATCTCCCCGGAATCCTCTGGCGCGGGGGCTTACCTCTACAAAACGAGGATTCCCCTCCAGCCGGTCCCCCAAATGGAGGCGAAGCCACTCTACACCCTGTCGATAGACCTCCTGATTGGCAGGCTGGATCTGCCCGTACGACTTGATCCCCTGGTATCGCCACTCCTCCGAGACCAACATCTGGGCCCGGTACCGAGGCTGGCCGCCCGGCGGGCGCTGCGTCCCGATCTCGACCGCCTCGGTAAGCTCCATCTCGGTCACCAGGACATCCCGTGGCTCCCAGGAATTGGGGCCGGTCCTTACCTGGATCCGCTTAGGAGACATCCTGGCGCTCATCTGGGCAGGATCCAGCAGCTCTTCCACTACGAATCGGCCGCTAAAGATCGGGGCCCCGGCGTTGTAAGGGAAGCCGACCCCTTGAGGAGATCTCTGAATCGCCGCCAGCTCATCCCGATCCAGGGCTGGATTGTAAACACCCCTGGCATTAGGATCCCGGACATTCCGCTCCACCACCACCAGGGCCGAGGTGCCGTCGGACCAATAAGCCTGCGCCCAGACTCCTCCGCTGGGAATCCACTCTTCATGGAGATACCGGTGGGGGATGTTTAAGCCGGCAATGTCGGCTTCTTCCAAGGTGCCTAAAACCGCTGCCAGAAAGTCAGGGTCGGTGTACAGCATCGCCTGGTCCCCGTAGATGGGAATAATGTCCCGCTCCCAAAGGTGGATCCCCGCCTCCTGTGCGGAGCGAACCCCTGCGAGAAAGGCGCCGTACTCCCCGGAAGGCCGCAAGACCGGCCTGTCCACCTGGCCGGTCTCGGGATTAAATTCAAAAAGGGACTTTAAGCTGCCATTGGCATCCCGGAACTTAACTTGAAGGCCCTCCCCCTGATCCACCGGGTTGCCTTCCGGAAGGATGTTCAGATATGCCCAAGCGATCCTGGGATTTTGGCTTGACCGATCTTGATCAAACGCCCGGAGGAGCATCGAACGGTTGCCCGGAGAATCCACGATTACCAGATCCACCGGCGTTTGAGCCCGGTACCCAAGCTCGGAGAGGGATTCCAATTGCCGAAGGATCGGGCCAAGGCCAGAGACACCCATGGGAGCGGTCAACTTGCTGGCGTTTCCATCGGCATTGACCAAACCCCGATCCCTGGCTACCTGGGCATAGGTCGGGGAGGCCTTTTGGACCGATTCCACAAAGCGGGAGAATGCCCCGGCCCCAAAGAGAATGAACAAGGGCCTACCCTCCCGCACCCTTTGAAGTCCTCTTTCCACGCTCTCCGGGGTAAAGGCTGGTGAGCCCTTGGCCAAAACGACGATATTCCCGATGGGATTGGCAAAGGTTTGAACGTTGGGAATCGTGTACTTCTCCATTCCAGCCGCCTGAACCGCTGCCACTCGAGTTTGAGCTGCGCGGATCTGCTCGAGGAGCTCGCTTTGCCGCTTGAACAGACCTTCCTGTTCGACACGCCACTGCTCGAGCTGCTGTGCTTCTTTGGCTGAAGCCTTCGCAATGAGATCCGGCAGGCGCTTCGCCGATTCACCCAGCTTGGCCAGGTAGACAGCAAGATCTCCCGCAACCTCGGCCTGGATGGTCTGCGTGATCTGAAGGGATTTCTGAATACCCTGTCGCTCGAAATCGTTAGAAGCCTTAGAAAGTCCTGCTGCGAACGCCTCGGCGATCGTCGTGTACATCCTCACCGCTTCCAGATGCACCCGTACCCGTTCCTCTGCCTTGGGGCCGATTGTGCCGTACCGCTTGTCCACCACTCCCGGTAAAACCGGCTTCTCTGTACCCCTAGGTCGAACCATGGTTCCCGGCCGAAGGGCCTCTTCACCGGAGACAATCGCGTGGATACCAACCAGGGCCCGAGGGCCCACGAAGACCGGGTGATACCAGACTGCATAATCTCCAAACATGGCCCCCGCGGAAATGATCGCAGGCCCCTTGTCTCCCTGATTCAGGGGATTCAGGTTGCTGCTGCTTGCCCCCAACCCCGAGTTGATTCCCTGCACACCCATCTCGAACCGCGCACCGTCCAGCTCCATGACCACACGCTCGCGGGAACGAACCAAGCGCACCGGAAATCCGGCTGTCTGCTCTTCAGTAACCAGAGGCACGGTAGTCCTCGCCCTCTCAGTGCCATAGAGGAAAGCGGCCAGCTTGCTCCTGAGCTCCTCATGGTAGGCGTCGGAGTAAGGGGCGGAGTCAATCTCAATGGGAATCATCGTCGTGGTGAGAATCCCATTGTAATGGGCTCCAGAGCTGTCGTTCTTCGGGCCGGCTCCGAGGACAATCGAGCGAGCGGAGACCACGTCGTTGCCCAGAACAACAAACGGCCCTAGCACTGAATCCCTGACCTTCACATCCTGGTAGAGGGCGCTCCCTCCCCAAATGACAGACCCGGCGATCGAGCTGGCAAGGTTCACCTTGACCGGCTTCCCCTGAAACGGAACCAGAAGCGACCTGCTCACCACCGTATTGGATCCGGTGGCAAACTGGGTCCCAGGGCCGATCAGTGACTCGATGATGGCCGGGGCAGCGCCCAACTCAACCACCACCTCGTCGCCAATCACCGTTTCGTTTGTGGTCGGTTTCGCGTTCGGAGCGACCACTACCCCTTTGCCGATCACGGTGCCACCAATCTGGCTCCCCGCCCCAATGGTGACGCCGCCCCAAATCTTGGTCCCGCTCAGAATCCGCGTGCCTGGCCCGACCCGAACCGTATGTCCCTGGGGCGCCACCAGGACCACATGCGGCTCCAAGAGAACCCCTTTATCCAGGTAGAGTGCGGCCTCCCCTCCCTCGGCGACCAGGGAGACTCCGTGCCGGAGGCTAAACTCCGGATTGGTCGTATCCCCTCGCAACACAGCCGGCTCCCTAACCTGCCAGCCCATGCCGGCCCAACGAAGCATATCCAGGGTAAGCGGCTTCTCTTCCAGCCCGGTGGCCGCCGGCAGAGGAAAACGGACCAGGCGGGCTCCCGCACTGGGAACCACCTCCACGATATCGGGGCGGGGCCTCTGACGCCTCCAATAGGCCAGCGCCCCCTCGGACAGCTCCTCAGGGACCGCCACCATCAGATACCCGCCCAATCCGGCCCCGCTGATCCGGGCGGCTGCCACCCACCGGCCGTAAGGATGGTCCCCGCCTTGACTAAAGCGCCCCTCCATGTAGGCCTGAAACCGATCCACCATCGCGTCAATCCGAGGCAGGGACCTTAAGAACCCTTCCGGCGGGTACCCCTTTCCCCATGGAGTCAAGCGAAAGATCCCGGCCAGCCTTCGGGTATGATCCAGAATCGCCCTGTCCCCATCGTGGGCCTCCTGCATCAGGCGGATCAGGGTCGGAATGTCCCCTTCTTGAGCGGCCTGGATGTACCATTGGCCCCGCTCAATCTCGTTGATCCCGTATCGGGCAATCTGGCGCATGGGGATTACGGTACCCAGCTTCATCGTAAGGAGCTTCTCTTGCCGCTCCGGATCCTCTAAAGGAATCCGATGGGCCCCGATTGGCGCCAGCTCCCGGATCATGCCGTCGAGCTTGGCATGAAGCTCCGGCTGCCTCTTAAGTAGAGGAGAAGCCCTCAAAGTCTCCGCAATCTGACCGAGGGTCCAATCGTTGGGAACCCGATATAAGAGATTCTCCAGAAATGCGGCCCGGGCCTCTTGCCCCCGGCCACCCACCATCCTTTCGTAGCGGCGCCTCCGTAGAGAACCGTAACTCGTCAAGCCCCTTAAGACCCCGATCGGCTTAACCGCCTTCCTGGCCTCTTTACCGTCGCCCCTGGCCATCAGGACCCCTTCCAACGGCCGCAGCCCCGGGGTGGCAGACGCAAGGTGCCTCATCCAGAGAACCGCCAACTGGGGAGCAACGTTGGTGAGCTTCTTGATGTAGGCGGCATAATTCTTCGCCTCCTCCGAGGCCCCTGGCGCATCGAGGCGCTTTCCCGTATCCACAGCAAAAAGGCGTAACCCTCGGGGAATCGGGATCCGCTGCCAAACGAAATCCGGATCATAGGAGATCACCGTAGCTTCTGAGGGTCTTCCTTCCAGGATCGCTGTGATGTCGGAGATCCCGGCCCAGTCTCGAACCACGTAAGCGGCCAAATCCAGTTTTCTCAGTTGATCGGCGCTTAAGCGGACCTCGGCAGGCTCGGTCTGCCATAAGCCGTTTAAGGCCAGGCCGATCGCTGCCGGCAAGGAAGAGGAGGCGCTGAATCCTTTCCCCTTGGGGATATCGCTTTCCCCAAGGAGGAGTCGGATCCCTTTTCCTCTTAACGCCTGGCGCCGCTTTCTGGAAGGATCCAACAATCGGGTCCGGATCACGGCCAAGGTCCCTTTGACCAGCCCTTCCCACCGATCCTCAAACAGATGCCGATCGGCCCAATCGAACCAATCGGGGCGGACGGAACGAATCTCATCCGCTTGATCCGGTAGGACATCCGGATCTTGCATGCCGAAATTCAGCCGAGCAAACCGAGGATCCAGATTCTCGGCAACGACCTGCCCATCCGGGGTAAGCTGCAGAAGCGCCCACATCCCCTGCGGGGTGGCCACGTCGATGGAGAATCCTCCGATGGCCGGCAGGTCCGGATGCCCCATGAAGATTCTGGCTCGTCCTGTGGTTCGAACCAGCGCCATCGGCAGGTCTCTCAGGAACAGCTCCCTTCGGGCTGCCTCCCGGATGAGGCGTTGGACCTTCTCCAATTCCTTCTCCATCCAAACCGGCTTACCCGTCCAGCCGGAGGGGACCGTCTGCTCCAGAAACGCCTTCAGCCCACTTGCCTCCCGATTGGCCACCGCCCACTTCAGCTCCTCCAAGGTGAAACTTCCTCGCTCCTTTTGAAGGGGGCTGCCTTCTTCCAAGCCTGCCCCGGGGGGTTGTCCCTCCTGGGGGATCGAAGGGGCCGCCGGCTGAGGAGACACCTGGCTGGCCTGCTGGGCCCGGCGGGCGGCCAGTTGCGCCTGGGCGGTCACGTCCGATTTGTCGTAGAAGACCGTCGGCTCCGCCACCCTCTGGATCAGGCGCACCGCCGCCTCCCCACGCATCATCGCCTCCACGTCGCTTAACACCGGGTAGACCTCCGGAGCCTTAGGGGGATAGAAGCTTAAGCGATAGATCTCCGCGTAGACCGGCTGATCCGGGGCCGGTTGGGAAGCGAGGATCTGATCGATTCTCCTGGCCTTGGCATCCAGCTCTTGGGTTGCCGCGGCAAAATCGAACGGCAGGGGATCGTATCCCTCCTCCCGGATGATGCGCTCGGCAATAGCGATGAGATCCCGCTGATCCTGGATGAACTTCCGTGCCGCTTCCTTCGACTCCGGATGGTACAAGGTCTCCATGCTTCCTGAAGAATAAACGGACTCCCCGGTCGGGTCGTAACCAAAGTCCAGACGGTTCTTGAGAAGCGGATACGGAAGGTAATGCTCCCAGAGGGTCCGGATCAGGTCCTCGACGAGGGCAATCGGCTGTTTAACCTGCTCCCCCGGCTGATAAAACCGGGTGAATCGGTGTTGGTTGCGAACCTTCTCGCCTCGCTCGGCCGCCAGGAAACGGTCCAGAAAGCCTTCTAGCCAATCCTGGACGTATCGAATCTCCGGCTGGAAGGTGTCGTTCCTGGAGATCTCCTCAAAGGAGTAGACCACCAGCTGCAGGGAGAAGCCAAAGTATTTGAAGAAGGGCCCGTAAGGATCCCGCTCATTGAAAAGATCCACCAGGCCCGCCAGGTCGGTGTAATGGCCGTTGGCCATGATGTTGTCCCCGTTCAGCCCCTCATGGACCCCGGCGATCGGCTGGGTCAAGACCAAGGCGGCGTTTTCTCCCATGATCCGGGCCACCTTGGCCGGATCGAAATCCTCTTCCCCTCCTATGAAGATCTGGCCGATCCGCTGGTTGGTGGGGGAGGCGCGGGCCACCATCTGGAATTCGATGTTGGGCCCATCTCTGTATTTCCAACGGATACGGAAAAGGGGTCTGGGGGTCTGGCCTTGGGCCGCCTCCTCGGTCCGGATCAGCCGGTGCAGCCTGGGAACCTCCTCGGCAGAACTCATGTGCCCAGGCACCTGCCCAATCCGCATCCGACCCACTGCCCCTCCCGCAACCATCCCGGTGGAGGTGACCCGCTCGAAGGTGTATCCCAGCTTTGCCGGATCTCCCCCTTCGTAAGGGCCCACCGCCTTAAAGTCCACCATCAACTCCTTTCCCTCATCGGTGGTGATGGCCAGAGGCTGGCGCGTATCCTTAAAGAAGAGGATCCCACCGCGCCCCCGGGCCACGGTCTTGGGATCCAGGTTCACATCCATGGCGTAGCCTATCCTTTCCTGGGGAATTCCATCCATCGTGGAACGGACGGCCCCCCAGCCGACCGCCTCGGCCAAAAGCCAGTGCCGGAACTCCCAGGGGAGCCCCTGGAAGTCCGGATACGCCTCAAACTGGATATCCTCCGCAGGAACGAGATTCAGCGGCACCAGCTTCGTGTATTTCGACCAGTCGGCTCCACCCGGAACCTCTCCGTGTGGGATTGCCCTCTTTCCATTCGCCATGTCCTTGACCGTCTTGACGCTCAAACGGTTGGGGTGCCCTTCCGGATCCACCAGGCGGCGAAGCCTCCCGTCCGGCCCTTGGGTGTAAATCACCGAGACTTCCTCCAGAGGGAAGGCCAGCTCCGGGCGGGCCTGGCTCCTGCGGACCTCCTGAGCCGCAGCCGCCTTGGCCTCCGGGGCCACCAGCTCCTCGAAGGCCCGGTCCAGATCCATGGCCAAGCCCTCGGCCCGATCCCTTAAATAGAGGTAAGACTCCGCGATCCGGACCGCCTCTGCCACACTGGCCGGAGCCACTAAGGCCCGATCCTGATCCAACACAAGGAACGTCTTCAGTAGCTCCGCCGCCCTTCGGAAGATCGACCCAAGCTTCTCCCGCGCCGGTTGAACGAGCACCTGCCTTGCGCCCTCCAACACCACCTCCCTTCTCTGTTTCTCCAGCTCCTCCGCCTGGCGGGAAAGCTCACCGACCCGATCCTCGAGTCGGAACAGCTCCTCTTCGGATCTACCATCGATCTGAGCCTGAAGGAGATCCACCTGGGCTTGATGAAGCCGGAGCCTGGCCTGAAGAAGGGTGGCTTGGGAGGCAAGGGCGTAGCGAAGTTCCTGCCTGGCCCGGGCCAGCCGGTACTGAGCTTCGGCCAGCTTGACGGCCGGCGTCTCACTCCCAAAGCTCAACTCCAAGGTCCTGAGATATTCCAGCTTCCATGAGACAGCATGAATCGCCTCCTCCAATTCCGGCTGGGAAATCTCCGGCCTTCCCCGAAGGGAGGTCAGCTCTTCCAGGAGCCGCTGAGTGGCTTCGCGGCGCTCCGCTGGGGTAACCTCCTGGGCCAACTTGTCGATGTGGCCCTTGCCAAACCCGCGGACCTTCCAACCCAAGGCCAGGAAGATTCTGATGTCGGTGTCGGAGAGAAAATCGAAGGTATCCACAACCATCTTTCCCTCCCGACCCATCGCCCGGACCACGACCTTCACCGGATCCAGGCCCGGGTAAACCTTTCTCTGCCGGCCTACGCCAAAGGACCGCATCACCTCCGGCTGGCCTTGGCCAATGTACTGGGGATGGCGGGTGGATAAGACGATCGCATCCAGTCGAGGATGGATCGTCCGGTACAGGTCCTCCGTGGTCTGGACTTCAAGCTCTTTCAGCGGCTCCTGATTCAGAAGCCCGTACCCCCAAGACTCCGGATCCCCCAGGCGCTGCTGGTGGATCTCCGCCCAGTGCCGGACGTACGGGTCGGTGGCCTCGCTTCTCGCCCCGTAGTGGGCAGCCAGCCTTAAGCCCCGCTCGGTCCCGCTATACCGGGTGTCGGCCACCCCAGGGTTGTACGCCACCCCCATCCAAAGAATCCTGCTTTCCTTAAGCATCTTGCCAAGCTCACCCAGCGACTCCACGAGTCGGTAAACGGCCGATTCGGCCCTGAAGTCGCTGGCCACCGCAGCGGCCAGACGAGTGGAGAAGATCTGCTGGATCTGAAGCTCCGAAAGCCCAAAGTGGGACTGCAATCCCCAGATCACCATGACCATCTCCTTGGGGATGCAGTATCCCCCCACCTGCAGGGCCGGGGCAAATCGGATCGTTCCATGGGTCTGGGGACGGGCAGAGGCAATCGCCTCAATCACGGCAAAGGCGTTGATCCCGGCCAGCTCCGCCCCTCTTAAGAAGGCCCCCATCAGCTCAATCAGCCCGAACCGGTATGCGTTCTCCACATCCTTGATAAATTCCGGGGCGGTCACCTCATCCCAGATCTGGTAATTGAATCCGACTGCCTCGTAGTACCGGCGTAGCCCCTCCCTGGCCTGGGGAGTGGCCCCGGCGCCGACCCGTTCCAGCTTCATTAAGGATTCCATCAATCTTGGGCCCGGCTCCAGCCGCTGGAAGGTGTAGGCCAGATTCGCATCCTCTGCCTCCCCTAATAGGCCCCGCTGCCTCAACGCCTCGTTTAAGACCGGGAGCGCATCGTACAGGGTAAAGCCGGGATACACGGTGGTTTCTACGACCACCACCGCCTCCTTCGGCATCAGGGAACCCACCGACTGAAGGAGCTTCAACGTGGGACCCGGATCGGCCCGAGAAAGCTCCGGGTGCTTGGACACGAGTTTGCGGACGTGGAGCTCCGTATCCACGATGACGAGATCCGCCACAGCGATTGCCTGACGCAGAAAGGTGGCTCGGATGTTGCCTCGGCGACGAGCGGCCTTGAGTTTTCTTCCCACGGAAGGATCCGCGGTCCGGATCGGGGCGATCCCCTGGTTGACGTACTCGACCCGGTAGTACGATTCCGTGGAGGGCCGCTGATAGCCCAGGGCAAAGTAAGGCGACCCTTTCGCGCTCGCATTGGCGATCAAAACCGCGGATCCCACAAAGCCCAGACCCACATTGACCACGACCTGGCGGCCCAAGGCCCGCTGGATCGCCACCTCCGCCATCAAGCGAACCCGCTCGGCTTCAAACGCCTCCGGTGTGGACGGAGTCGGGATCCCGGCCGAGGTCAACCCGGCCGGTGGAATCTCACCCGGATCAAACGGAGGAACCCGCCAAGGGCCTAAGCCCCCCGGCGCCAGGCCCTTCTGGCCTTCGATCAACCGCACAAACTCCTCAATCGCCCCCTCGCCTCGCTCCGCCAGAAACTCCGCCAGCTCCCGGTGCCGCCTCGGCCCCGACCCCGGCCCAAACCACCGCCGAACCGTCTCCGCTACCTCCTCCAAGCCGGACTCGGCAACTCCAGAAGGAGGTGCCCAGTAGAGGAAAGGCCGGGTTGGATCTCCTTCATAAGAGACCAACTTAAAGGCCACCTGGCGCGTTGTCAGGTGTCTTCGAAGGTAACTCGCCACTTTTGGAGCAGCAGGTTTGACTTGAAGGATCAGCTGCTGCGGCCCCTTCACCAGCGCCATTCCGAGGCGAAACTCCGGGTTGCCGGGGGGGACCCCCTGCTTGACCGCTCCGGTGGCTCTGGCATCCGAAACCTTCATCTCGGCCCGGATTCCATGCCTCCTGAGGTCCTCAAACGCCGCTTGATACCCCCTCACCAGATCCTCCGCTTGTCCCCGTTCCGAGGGTTCCGCCGGAATGGGAATGATCAGGTCGGCCAAGAGATGGCCGCCGACCGGCAATTGATTGTAAAGGCCAACCAGGGTTCCCAACGGGTCATCCATGAAGACGAGCACGTTGAAGAGAAGCAGGAGATCCGCCGGGGGAATCCCGAGGGTCTCAAGCTTCTCCCGAGTGAAATCCCCCCGGACAAAGATCCGATCCCTCTTATTCCAGATCTCATCGGTGATCTGCCGACGGGCCGCTTCTTCTTTGAGCCGGCCTAGCAGATCGGAAGGGATCTGCGGTGCCCAATCCACGGCATCCACTACGAAGGGACGCATCCTGGGATACTCTCCGCTGGCCATTGCTTCCAGGAGGGGGAAGCCCAATCCGCCTCCAGCGTCCACCACGACCCAGGCCTTGCCGGCCTTCTGGGCATCCTGCTCCAACCTGCTAAAAAGGACGGACAGCCCCTCGCGGAGTTCAGGGATCTCTCCGCGGGGAAGGTAATCCTGGACATGCGCGTCGTACGTCCCTCCCCCACCCGTGAGGAATCTCCATCGGACCGCCTGCCCGCCGGAGACCTCCGGGTCCTGAAGGTACTCCTCAAGAGGCCGCCCCATCGCCTGCGCCACCTCCTCCAGGCCAGAGGCCATCGGCACCAGGGAGGGGGGACTCAAGCGGATGGAAACAAACTGCTGAGGCTCATCCGGGGCGTCCGGGTGAAGCAGCCGGTTGAAGAAATCAACCAAGGTGTTCCCTCGGCCGTATCTCTCAGAGAGTTCTCGCTTGAGCACTTTCTTGCTGAACCGATCGGCTTGGTGGAAGGCAAGGTAACGATACCGTGTCTTATGGCGGATCTCGTCTCTGAAAATGCGCCTTAAATGGGTCCCTATCCCCTTTCCTCGGTGCTCTGGCAAAACCTGCCAGGACATCTCATAAAAGGTTTCCTCCAGAGGGGCCTTCTGGGTCTCCCCGGAACGCCGGTGGAAGGTCTCTCGAACAAACCTTTGAGGCACCCCAAAGAGGTAGCCAACAATCTCTCCAGAGGGGATCTGCCTGGTAATGAAAGTGATGGCCTCAGGATTGCTCAGGTGGGCCCTCAACTTCTCATCGGGCATCCGCCTGGCCTCAGGGATGTTCTCCTCCAGCTTTTTTATGGCTTGATAGATTTCTGGGGTCAGGGAGTAGACCCTCTCAAACCGAAGTTCCCCCTCCGCCGGCAAAACGGGAGGCGATTTTTCTTCTTCAAGACCGCTTGGGATGTGAACCTCAGGAGCCCGAAGTTGAGAAAGCGACGCCTTCTCGCTCATGGTGGGCAGAATCGCTCCCTGAGGCTGAATGGTGCTCCAGCGCTCCTCCAATCCGGCGGCAAGGGGGAGCTGCGGTTCCTGTCCGGTTCGGCGGAAGGTTTCGGCGGCCTGGCGCTGATAGTCCCGGACCTCTTCGACCGCCTCCGGGGTCTGACGGGGTGCAGAAATCAGCTCTGAAAGGGCGGCTCCTCGATCGACTCGGGCCAGTAGGTCCAGCAATCGATTCCCCAGATTTCCATCGGTGGAATTGCCGCTACGTTCTATGGCCAGTGTGGCCAAGCGGCCGATGTCCCGCTGGAAGCGCTGTTGTCTCTTCCGGCTCTTCAACAACCGGGTTAACCGCTCCACCGCCTGGTCGATCTCCGCGGAAGTCACACCGGACTCTCGGAGACGATCAAACGCGACGATCTCCTTAAGGGTCTGGGCCGATCCCATGGAGGAAAGAGCCTGCTGTAATCTCTTCCGCTCGGCTCGGAAAAGTTGAGAGGCAAGGACCACCTTCGGGCCAACCTTGGCCACCGCCATTCCCATTGCATCCATGAAGGTGTTGTGTCCAGGGGCTTGCATGAGATCTGAGGCGCTGGCCAACAACCGAACACTCTCTCTTGACACATCCCCAAGGTTCACGACCCAGATCGGAGCTCCCTGTCGTTCCTGAGGGCCGAAGATGCCGCTAAGATCCAAAAAGCTGACATGGGGATTCCTCTTGAGGGAAGCCACGATTTCCTCATGGGACATCCAGTAATCGTCCGGGTAGTACCACCGGCGTGGGTTCTTTCCAAAGAAAGTAAAGAAAGCGGCCGTCCCGTAAGCGTCTTCAAACGCACGAATCAAAACCTCCAATTGAGTGGGAGATCCCCCCTGACTGGTATATAGGTAAGCCCATCCTTTCCTGGACTTCACCACCCGGGCAAGCTCGCCTGAAAGATTCAGCCTTGCCAGGGCAGCAGCACGTCGCTGCTCCCGCGACCAAGGACGGATCTGCGTAATGAGCTTCTTAAGCTCTTGATCAAAGAGATGCCCCGTATAGATCGGGTTCGGCTCATGCGGGCCAAGTACGGTGGGAGACGTATGATAAAGATTCAGAAATTCCCCCTGCTCTGGTTTGAGATACCCTCCAAAGGGGTTCGCAGGCGCATTGTATCCAATCAGCAGAAACTTGCCCTTCTGCCGATAGAGCGGCTGGAAAAGATTCGGCACAAGCCGGTTCGCCGTATCCCACGCCCAGCCCGGATTCACCTGGCTGAAGTGCCGAATCAGAACCGGCCGGCGTGGGCGATCCCCTTGGACCGGGTGAGCGGTTTCGTCCACCAAACGACCCTCTTCCTCGCGCCAGAGGGTGTAATCCAAAGGGGTAGTAAACCGACCGAATTTCTCCATGGTCTCGGCCTGCTTCTCCGAGGGTCCCACCACCGCCACGATCGGGGCGATCCCGCGTGCATTGAAAACGTCGATCAACTTGCGCACGTAGGCTAAATCCCCGAATCCTCCCTCCGCCTGAAGGATCAGGATCGGCTCAACCCTCTTAAACGACAGCGGGGTCGTGTCCGGCCAGATGGGCGGTTCCTCCAGGCCGGCCCGGATCTGGCCAATGGGAACGGCGGAAGAACCTTTAACCGGCAGGTCCGGAGCAGCCGCCGGTGCGGGGGCAATCCACTGCGCCAAGCGGGAGGAGGCAACTTGGATCAGGGCGTCGGGGTCGCCGGAGCGAAGCGCCTCCTCCAGGCCGGCGAGTGCGGCGGGATCCTTTTCAGCGGTGGCCGGCTCGCGAAGGGCAAAAGCCGGTGGGGGAAATATAAGGGTAACACTAACCAGCAGCGCCAGGATTCGGGGAGCGAGGTTTCCGGGTCTCATCGGGCTGACCTCCTGACGGGCTACGCCATGATGATCAGGTGGAAGGTCTCGCCGGATCGGCTCTTCAGCTCCATCTCCACCCGAAGCACCACCACCGGGGGCTGGCCTGCCCGTCCTAGGAGGTCGAGGGCGTTATCCGGCAAGGCACCGTACGCCTCCGCGCTTCCCAGGAGCGCCAGGGGCATGCGCCCCTGCGGGAAGGCCTCCCTCAG
>CAYJSX010000012.1:14572-15087 GCA_964372575.1 uncultured Planctomycetia bacterium | reverse complement strand
GGACGTGCTTGAGGGCGGCCTTAAAGGTGAAGGAATCGGTTCCGATCTCCCGCTGGTCCACGATGGCCAGTTTGTTATGATAGACGTATTCGATCGGGTCCTCGATCGTCACGATGTGGCATCGGCGGTTCTCATTGATCCACTGCACCATCGAGGCCAGGGTGGTCGATTTCCCGCTTCCGGTGCAACCCGTGATCAGGATCAGCCCCTTCTGACGGCGGCAGAGCTCTTCCAAGAGCTTCTCGGGCAGGCCGCAGTCCTCAAAGGTGCGCAGTTGGAAGGGGAGCGCCCGAATCGCCGCCCCCACTGAGCCGCGCTGGAGAAAAACGTTTACCCGGAACCGGGCCACCCCCTCCATGCCAAAAGACATGTCCAGCTCCCGCTCCTTTTCAAAGGCGGCAATCTGCTCGGGTGTGAGGATGCCGTAGATCAGCTCCTTGGCCGACTCCACCGAGAGGGCCGGATGGTCGGTGGGGATGAGCTCCTCGTCGATCCGCAAAACCGGCGGGGAGCTG
>CAYJSX010000012.1:1553-14562 GCA_964372575.1 uncultured Planctomycetia bacterium | reverse complement strand
GCGATGTGCAGGTCCGAGGCCCTCCGCTCCACCATGAGCCGCAAGATGTCGTGCATGAGCCCGCTCGTCCTGTCTTTGACCATCGTCTTCTCCATCGATTGTGCTCCTCGTTAAGTTGGGGCCGATGCCCTAATACAAACGCATCAAGTCATGTGTCATCCCCGAAATCTTTTATCGGGGATCGACCCTCTCGATTCCCGCTGGAGTTTACCCTCGGCTTTGACCGAGGGCGGGAATGACAATGGTACCTTGCTTAACACGTTTGTATTAGTTCGCCACCACCCGGTTCTTGCCCTGTATCTTGGCCGCCTTTACGGAAGAAACCGCCTTGTCAAAAAGCTCTTGGCCGGTGGCGCCATCAATCGGGTTCTCACTCACCCCGGAGGAGGCGGTCACCGTACAGGGAAGCTGCTGCGGCCCGTTCTTAAAGACGGTCTGTTCGATCTGACGGCGGATCGCCTCGGCCAGTTCGATCGCCTCCCGCTTGTTCCGCTCCGGCAGAACCAGGGCAAACTCATCGTCTGAGATTCTGCCCACCCGGTCCACCTCGCTCGCCTTGGACTTGAGGATTTCCGCCACCTGCCGCAGGGTCCCCTCCGCCGCCAGCCCGCCGTAGAGATCGGTAAACTGCCGGTAGTTGTCCAGGTTCAGGATCACCAGCGAACAGGGGCGGTGGTACCGGATCGCCCGGCGCACCTCTTCATCCAGGCGGCTCTTCATGTAGGTCTCGTTGTACAGCCCGGTCAACTCGTCAATGACCTTCAGCTCTTCCGCCCTCTTGACGAGGAGATCATTCTCAATGGCGATGGCCATCTGCTTCGCGAAGACCTTGTAGAGTTCAATCGAATCTTCGCTGAAGGTGAACTCTGATTTCCGGTTGGCACAGATCAGCATCCCAACCCCCTGCCCGATGGAGACCAGCGGCTGACAGATGGCGTTCGTCATCCCGAAGAGCTCCTGCAGGAGTTCCCCCTCATGGCCCTTGGCCGGCTCGCCGTCGATCACCAAGATCCGGTTCTCCTTCATGGTCCGGGCCAGCCAGGGGGCCACGAGTTTCGTCTTCAGGAGGGCCTGAACCTGCTCGGGATGACTCCCCATGGCCGCGCGAATCACAAAGGCGTTCTCATCCGGGGCCGGTTCCAGCAGGCAGTTGAGCTCCGCCTCCTCCTGTTGAGACAACCTCTCCAGGATAAAGCCGATCACCTCCTCCACCTTCGCCGACTGGGTAATCAGGTTGCTCACTTGCAAAAGATGAGAGAAGGCAAGAATCCGCCGGTTGATCTCCAAGTTGAGATTTTTCGTCTGCTCTCCATAGGTCTTCAACTGCTCTATGTTTTCTCGAACTCGGGCGGTGATCTGGTTGAGGGCCGACCCCAAGGCCCCAATCTCATCGGGGGCCCGGACTTCGACCCTCCGCTCCAGATTCCCCTTGGCGATCTCCTGGACCTCGGTGGAAAGTTGGATGACCGGCAGCACGAGGTTGCGGGCCACGATGAAGCCCAGGAAGGCGATCATCACCGCCAGCCCCACTAGGATGGAGAGGTCCAACGCCGAGTCGACATGAGGAAAGACATAGTTCGTGACAATGTAGCCCAACACCAACAAGGGAACCACCGACATCAAGGCAAAGGCCACAATCAGCTTCTCCCGCATCCCCTTGGGAAGGATGGAGCGGGGCTGCTCGGGCATAAGAGGCGTCCCTAGGCGACCTTGGGATGCTCCTTCCCGTACTGTTCTCTCATCCATCGGTCAATCTCCTCTTTCTGAAATCTCCACTGCCGGCCGATGCGGGTGGCCGGCATGGACCGACCCTTGGCCAGCCGATAAACGGTAAAGCGGCTCACCCGCATATAAGCCGCGACCTCGTCAATGGTCATCAATTGGTTCATGGGAGGATTCATCTTGTTCATCTTCTTTGCCACCACTGCTAAGTATGGCTAACTTCTGCTTATCAAATCAATAGCTTGGCAAACAAAAATATAGCGGTACCATTTCTAAACGTGCAGGGTTCGGCAAGTGAACCCTGCACTTCCGGAACTGGTACCGCCTCGGCACCGCCTCGGCAAGCGCTACGGGGGCAAGCTCACCCTTGCCACCAAGACCACAGACAACCACCTGGTGGTGGTGGTCTCAGACACCGGCGTTGGCATCCCGCCGGAGGCCCTGCCTAACGTCTTTGATCCCTTCTTTACCACCAAGGAGGTGGGCAAAGGGACCGGACTTGGAATGTCGGTCTCTTACGGGATCATCCAGCGCCATCAGGGTAAGATCTCTCTGGCAAGCCACGCCGGCAAAGGGACCTCGGTCTTCATCGAGCTCCCTCTTAAAAGATAGAGCGGTGGGTGAAGGTGCCCACCGAAAGGACCATGCCAACCGCCGCCAGCACGGTCAGCAGCCAAGAGCCCCCGTAGCTCAAGAAGGGCAGCGGCAGGCCCACCACCGGCATCATCCCCATCGTCATGCCGGTGTTCACCAAGGTATGAAAGGCAAGCAGGGCAATGAGCCCTGTCACCAAAGGTCTGCCGAAGGGATCCCGAGTCTGAAGGGCCAGACGCATCCCCCGAATGAAGAGGTAGGCAAACAGTCCCAGGACCAAGGTGGTTCCCAAGAATCCCCACTCCTCACCCACCACGGAGAAGATGAAATCGGTGTGCCGCTCCGGAAGGAAGTTGAGCTGGTTCTGGGTGCCGGCCAGCCAGCCCTTTCCCCCTAAGCCGCCAGAGCCAATGGCGATCTTGGACTGAACCACCGTATACCCTGCCCCAAGCGGATCGAGGTTCGGATTCATGAAGACCATCAGGCGCCTCTTCTGGTACTCGGCCATCTGCCACCAAGCCAAGGGGGACAGGGCTAACATCCCACCAAGAAAAAACCCAATGACCTTAAGCCGCATCCCCCAGACCAGCAGCATCGAAAGAAGGATCGGGATAAAGACAAAGGCCGTTCCCAGGTTGGGCTCCATCAGGATGAGGACCATCGGGAGGGCCGTGAGGAATCCGGTCGTGGCCAGAATCCGTCCTTCCGGCAGCGACCCTCTCGGGCGGCAGCCCAGGTAACGGGCCAGACACAGGATCGTGCTGAGCTTGGCGAATTCAGAGGGCTGAACAGTGAGACTCCCCAGCGTGAGCCAGCGCTGGGCCCCTCCTCGAGTGACCCCCAACTGAAGAACCACCACCAGCAGGATGAGGTTCAAACCGTACAAGAAGTAGGCCGACTCCAACCACCGGTGGTAATCCACTTGAACAAGAAACAGGGCCACCAGAAGACCGATTCCAGCCCAAGTCAACTGACGGCCCACAAAGGAGATCCCAAGGGCCTGAGCCTTCTGGAGCGAAGCGCTGTGGAGAAAGAGAAGGCCCAAGGCCAAGAGGGCCAGGGCCACCAACAGAAAACCCCGATCGATCCCCTTGAGGTTCACCCCGTCCCCTCCTCTGGAAGAGGGGGGCATGTGGTCACAGGTATTCCAGCTCCTTCAAATAGACCAAAAGATCCCGGGCCACCCAGGCGGCCTGCTCGCCCCCCTTGCCCCCGTGCTCCAGGAAAACCACGAAACTGACCCGTGGCTTCTGGGCAGGGGCATACCCCATATACCAAGCGTGGGAGATCCCGCGGGACACCTGGGCCGTCCCGGTCTTGGCAGCCACCTGCACGCCGGCGAGCTGCGCCAGCCGGCCAGTGCCCGATGGGGAGGCAACCACCTCTTCCATTCCTTTCTTCACCCAGGCCAGCGCCTCCGGTTCCACCGGAATCGGCCGAGGCCGGCGCACGGTTTGGTCTTTTTGGCCCTCCATCTTCTTGATGAGGTGCGGCTGTGGCATCTGGCCGCCCATGGCAATCGCCGTCACCAGAGAAACCATCTGCAGCGGTGTTACCAGCAAAGGGCCCTGGCCAATGGCAAAGGAGACGGTGTCCCCCTCCATCCAGGGCTGCTTGAGGGTCTGCCTCATCCAATGGGGATCAGGCACAAAGCCATTCTCCTCACGCGGAAGGTCAATGCCGGTCCGCCTCCCCAGTCCAAACAGACGGGCCGCCCGCCCAATCCCTTCGGCCTTGAGGCGCCGGCCGGCCTGGAAAAAGAAGATGTTGCAGGAGTGCTCCAGGGCCTGGCCCACGGTCTGCGGCCCATGACCCTCTTGTTTCCAACAGTGGAAGAGCCCCCTGCCAAGCGGATACGAACCCAAGCATTCAAAGGTGGTGTGGGGCTGAATCTTCTCCTCGGCAAGGGCCTCATAGGCCACCGCCACCTTGAAGGTAGACCCAGGGGCAACCGCTGAGCGGATCGCCCGGTTGAACATCGGCCAGTCCGGATGCCGCAGGTACCGGTGGATCTGTTTTCCTTTGGTGGAATCCAGAAAGGCGGCCGGGTCAAAGCTGGGGCGGCTGACCAGGGCCAGGATCTCTCCGGTGGAAGGATCCATCACGATGATGGCTCCCTCCTTTTCATGGAGGAGCTCGTAACAGAAGGCCTGAAGCCGGCCATCCAGAGAGATGGTGATGGAGCCCCCAGCCCTGGGGGGAAGGTACCCCAGCTGGCGGACCATCCTGCCTCTGGCATCCACCTCAATTTGCAGGCCCCCGTCCTGGCCCCTCAAGAATCGGTCATACCTTTGCTCCAGGCCGTCCTTGCCCACCCAATCCCGAAAGGTGTAGCCATAGGGCGTCAGATGGGTCAGCTCCATAGGATCGATGAGCCCCAAATGGCCCACCACCGGTCCCAAGGCCGGGCCCAACCCATAGCGGCGCTCAGGGACCGGCCGGACTAAGGTCCCTGGGATACCCCACCGCTTCTCCTCCAAGGCAAAGGCCTCCTGGGCCGAAAGATGCTGAATCAAAGGGACGAGCGAAAAGGGGGTCTCAAGGCGCAGCGCATACCGCTGGCTTAACAGGTCGGCGGAGATTCCGGTTACCGACTGCAGTCGGCCCCAGGTGAAGTTTGGATCTTTAAGCTCCTGCGGAAGGACCGCCAGCTCAAATCCCACCTGATCCTGCACGAGAGGCACGCCGTGGCGATCCAGGATCGCCCCGCGGGGTGCTGGCAGATGGATGAGCCGGGTCCGGTTGATCTCTGACTTCCTGCGAAAGTCATGGCCTTGGAGAATCTGTGCCGAAAAAAGTCCCGCCCAGATCACGGCCAGTCCTGCTACCAGAAAGCGCTGTAAAAAGGAGATCCTTCTATCCATTTAGAATCTTCTTAAACCTAGGGAAGGCGGCGTAGGCCAGCATGCCCTGCGCTCCCATAAAAACGGGCAGCCAAACCCACCACCACCGGTTCCAGCCAACCTCTGAATCAACCAGGGCCGTGACCAAGCCATAGGCCAGCCAGCCCAAGCCGGCCAGGAGCCCAGCACCGGCGGCCTGCACATAACGGTCTTCCCACTCAACGAGGTGTCTGCCGGCGCTGAGGAGGTACGCGATCAGCGCGAAGCTCGCCATCCAGGCGCCAAAGAGTCCCCCGCCGGCCAGATCCTTAAACAGGCCAAGCCCTGCCCCGATCCCCCACAAGGACCGGAGCGGATTCCTCTGGACGCCTAAGAAGATCAGCACCAAGAGCAGCGGATCCAGCATCTGGTCAAGCAGGGGGTTCAGTGGAAGGAAAAATCCCTCAGCCAAAAGCAGGGCTAGGAGGAGGAGCCAGGGCCTGAATCGGAGGGGGGCCATTGCACCACGAAAACTTCTTCCAGCGAGGCCAGGGGTACGGCCGGCTTGATCCTGCCGGAGCGGAAAAGGCCGGAGGGATCTGCGGCCCATTGATCGAGAGACCCGATGAGAAAGCCGGCAGGACAAAAGCTGCTTACGCCGCTCGTTACCACCGCTTGGTGGATCTTAAAATCTCCTTCCTTGGGCAGGTAGGTGAGGAGGCAGTCTCCGGAGGCCGTTCCCATCACGAGGCCCGCGGTACGCTTCTCAGCCAAAACAGCCGAGATCCGGAAATGGGGATCGGTCAGACCGATCACTCGGCTCGAACGGGGCCCTGCCTCGGCCACCCGCCCCACCAACGCCGCTGGTGTGACCACTGCCATTCCATTTCGAACGCCGCTGGCGGTTCCCTTGTTGAGGATCAGGGTTCTGGAGAAGGGCCCGAAATCCCGGGCGATCACCTGGGCCAAGATGAGCCGATAGGGAGAGTCTTGCTTGAATTTCAGCAGCTCACGCAGGCGCTCATTCTCCTTAGCAAGCTGCCGGTGAATCTCCTCCTGTCGGGCAAGGAGATCCCGCTCGCCCCGAAGGACCCGATTCTGCTCCAGAAGGAAGGGGCCCTGGAGGAATCCGAACAAGATCGTCTCTAGGCCGACCCGGAAAGATTCGGTTGCCTCATAGACAGGCAGGAGCTGTTCCCTGAAACCTGCGCGGAGAGTCGAACCAACTTGGGGTGGGAGGGCTGAGAGCCAAAAAGGGGAGAAGATGAGAAAAACCAGAACCGCGATCCGCTCGTACTTACGCGACTTCATTCACTACGGGGTGCCAGGTTTAAACCTGGCACCCTCTTTTTGTCATCCTCGCGAAAGCGAGGATCGAATTTTACGATTCTCTCCAGGCGTAGCGGTTCTCGGTGACCTTGCGCAGGGTAGCCAGATCGCTGAGGTACCTGCCGGTTCCCAGGGCCACCGCTGTGATCGGATCGTCCGCCAGATGGAAGGGCAGGCCGGTCTCATCGGAAAGAAGCCGGTCGGTCCCTCTCAAGAGAGAACCGCCGCCTGCCAGCACGACACCCCTCTCAATCAGGTCGGCCGAAAGCTCCGGCGGGGTGTGCTCCAGGGTCATCCGCACCGCCTCCACGATCTGGGCGATCGGCTCGGCCAGGGCCTCCCGAATCTCCTCGGAGGAGACGGTCGCCGTTTTGGGAAGGCCGGCCACCAGGTCCCGGCCCCGGACCTCCTGGTTCACCTCCTGGTCCATGGGATAGGCCGAACCGATCTTGACCTTGATCTCCTCCGCGGTGCGCTCGCCGATCATGAGGTTATACGTCTTTTTCATGTGCTGGATGATGGCGTCGTCCATCTCGTCGCCCCCGACCCGGATCGACTTGGAGAAGACCACGTCGGAGAGGGAGATCACCGCCATCTCGGTGGTACCGCCGCCTATGTCCACGATCATGTTGCCGGCCGGCTCGTGGATCGGCAGCCCCACCCCGATGGCCGCCGCCACTGGCTCTGGAACGAGGTGAACCTCTCGGGCGCCGGCGTGCAGGGCCGAGTCCCGGACGGCCCGCTTCTCCACCTCGGTGATGCCGGAGGGGATCGCGATCACCATCCGGGGTCGGACCAGAACCCGGTGGTTGTGGGCCTTGCGGATGAAGTAGCGCAGCATCGCCTCGGTCACCTCGAAGTCGGCGATGACCCCGTCCTTCATCGGGCGGATCGCCAGGATGGAGCCAGGGGTCCGGCCCAGCATCCTCTTGGCCTCCTCGCCGACGGCCAGCACCTCGCCCCGGCCTCTCTGGATCGCCACCACGGAGGGCTCGCACAAAACAATGCCCTGGCCTTTGACAAAGACCAGGGTCGTGGCGGTGCCCAGATCAATCCCCATGTCGTTGGAGAAGAGGCCCAAGAAGTTGTTGTAGGCCTCGCTGCCCCAGTGATTGTTATTCGGCATGGCAGGAATCCTTAACGATAAGCGGCAAGCGTATGGGATCTAACCTCTTTCTTCATTGTAGCGCGGAAAAACAGAGGATGTCAACGATTACTGACGGCCCTCAAAGAGGGTGCCAGGTTTTAACCTGGCACCCTTTAGGGACGGGCCGCCTGTTTCAGGAGATGGAAGAAGCCCGGAAACGAGATCTCCACCCATTCCGAGCCGTCCACCCGCGTCGGCCCCTCGGCGGCCAGGGCGGCCACCGCCAGCGCCATGGCGGTCCGGTGGTCGCCGAAAGAATCCACCCGGGCTCCTTTTAAAGGGGTGGGGCCTTCCACGACAATCGTTTCACCCTCCGAGCGGATCCTGGCCCCCAGGGCGGTGAGTCCCGCCACCATGGAATGGATCCGATCGGTCTCCTTGACCCGCAGCTCCCCTGCCCCCTGGACCACCGTGACGCCGTGGGCCTGCGTTGCCGCCACAAGCAGGATCGGAAGCTCGTCAATCACCGCGGGGACCATCGCCCGCTCCACCGTGATGGCCTTTAGGGGCCGGTGGGTGATTGTCACATCCCCGGCAGGCTCCCATTTTTCTCCTTCGTCATTGCGATCCCCCACCGTTTTGATTCGATTTGACGCATCAAAACGAATCGGTGGGGGCGAAACAATCTCGATTTTCGCCCCCATCCTCTTTAAAAGCTCCAGGAACCCTGTTCGGAAGGGATTAAGCCCCACCCCTCGAACCGTAAGGGAGGAACCTGGCACCATCGCCCCTGCCGCCAGAAAGAAGGCCGCGCTTGAAAGATCGCCAGGGATCCGAAGCTCCTGACCCTTTAAGCCGAGCCCGGGTTCCACGGTAATGGCAGAGCCCTCGATCCTCAGGTCAGCTCCAAACCGCTTTAAGATCCGCTCGGTGTGGTCGCGCGTGGGAACCGGTTCGATGACCGTCGTGGAGCCCTTGGCATAGAGCCCGGCAAAAAGCAGCGCCGATTTCACCTGCGCGCTGGGAACGGTCAGGGTGTGCCGCGCGCCGCGTAGCGCGCCACCCTGGATCGTCAGGGGGAGCCGATCCTTTCCGGCAGGTCCCTCAATCCTGGCCCCCATCGCCTCCAGGGGCTCGGTCACCCTGCGCATGGGCCGGGCGCTTAAAGAGGCGTCTCCCTGGAGGGTGGCGCAGAAGGGCTGGCCCGCCAAGAGGCCCAAGAGGAGCCGGGCCGTTGTGCCGGAGTTGCCCATGTCGAGGGGGCCGGAAGGGGCCGCCAACTTCCCTTCTCTGCCCTCCACCTCGACCGCCTCCGTGCCCCATCGGATCACCACCCCAAGATCCTCAAGGGCCTTGGCCGTGGCTCTGCAGTCGGCCGCGTCAAGACAGTGGAGGATCCGGGTCTTGCCGCCGGCCAGGGCCCCCACGAAGAGGGCCCGGTGGGAGATCGACTTGTCCCCCGGAACCAAGATCTCCCCCTGGACCTTTCCGGCAGGGTTTATGGTAACGTTGGTGTCGCCCATTCCATCAAAAAAGGGTGCCAGGTTTTAACCTGGCACCCCTCATCCTACCATCTCGTCATTCCCGCGAATGCGGGAATCTTCTTTATCTTTAAGAGACCTGGCGGACCGAATCCCCCTCTTGAATCTGTCCCTTCTGCGGCTCGCCTATGATGTTGGCGGCCGACATATTCTCATAGATCCGCTCCACCTGGACCTTCCCCACCTCCTTATCCTGCTTCCAAACCGAGAAGATGGTGCCAGAGGCGATTCCATCCTTGGAGCCCAGGTTCATCACCGCGAAGCCAAACTCCCGGTTGACCACCAGGACCTTGCCCTCCAGGGCCTTCTTCTCGGGAGGCTTGACCACGATCTGCTCGGCCTCTTTGGCCCGGGCCGAGAGCATCTCCTTGACCCTCTTCTCCAACGCCTCCTTGGCCTGGCGCAGGGTGGTCAGCTCGTTGCTTAAGGCCTGGTAGCTCTGCTTGGCCTTGGCGAGATCCTCGGTTAAGGTGAGCTTCTCCTTGCGCTCCGTGTCGAGGCGGCCCTTCAAGTTGGTCGTCTCATCCCGAACCTTGGCCATCTCCGAGGTAAGCAACTCCCGGGCCCGCTTCTCCGTGGCCAGTTGATCCGCCAGGGTCTTGGCCTGGTTGGATAAGTCGCTGACCTTGGCCTCCACGGCCTCCTTGGCCTTGGTGAGCTCCTCCTTCTCCTCCTCCAACTCTTCCTTGGCCGCGGTCACCTTGCGAAGCTGGTCTTCGGTCCAGATCCTCTTTACCTTTTCGGCATTCCGGGCCATCAAAAGCTGCACCGAGGCGATCGTCATCACGACAAGCGCCCCCATCAGGACGAGGCTGCGGATACTCAGCTTAGGCATGACCATTTTGGATGAGTGTATCACGAAATCCCCCAGATGCAACTGTTTTTCTAATTAGAAAGGGGTGCCAGGTTTTAACCTGGCAATCTCTGAAGGAAGGCAGGATTAAGCGCGGATGAGGAGTTCGACGTCGGCCGTCAACTGGTCAAGGTCCGTCTGGCCAACCTGGTGGAGTTCTATCCCCCTGAGCATGGCCAGCAACCCTTGGAGAAATCCTCGAAGCCTCGCTGCACTCTCAAGCCTCACAAGCGTCAAACGTTCACCTGCCCCATAAATATCGATGGCATCCTGAAGGTGATCTTGTTCGGATCCCTCTGCCAGGTATCGGAGCGCAACAGCCACAGGGGTATCCCCCCTCTTCTCGATAAGGTCCGTAACCAGAAGGCCCAGATCGGATTGGGCGATGAATCCTCTTTCCCGCAACTGCCTGGCTTGGTTGTCGTCTTCCGTCACCACAAAGATCTTTTGGCGTAAACCTTTTGGCATGAGGACCGAGATCACACGGAGCGTCCTTACCAGATCGCTGTTCCTTAGCTGGGAAGGAGCCAGTCCGATCCATCCCTTCGCCTGGTCAGGGCTTACCGAAAAGATCTGACTTACCCTCTCCCTGGCCTGGGCAAGCGCCTGCTGAGCGGTCACCGAGGTGGCCTGTTGGACAGGAGGAGGGAGAACAACCGCAGGAATCACAGGGGCGGATATAGCAGATACGGGAACAGTCGGCGGTGGCGATGGCAGTGGCTGGACTTCTACGGCCGCGGGGGTGGTCTCAGGCGGAGAGGTATCAATAGCAATAGCGGGACGAGCGATGGACAGAGCCAAGGCTTCTCTATTTAAGTCCGTTTAGGCTCCCACGGGGGAAGAGGGATTCGGCTTTCGTCAAAATAGCCAGGGCATTTTCACGGTCTCCTAGATCAATGTAAACTTGAGCTGTAACCGCCATGAGGGAACGTTCGTTGGGAAAGCGCTCGAGGGCCCCTAGGGCTATCCGCAAGGCGTCTTGAGCCCCATTCAGCTTGAGCAAAGCGCGAACCCAGATGTTCCGGGTCTGGGCACCTGTGTACTGGTTAAGGCCCAACAATTCTTCCGTCTTCTGACAGGTGGCAATTGCTTCCCCTGGCAAGTTCAGTTTGAGTTGAGCATTGGCAAGGGCGTTTCGGATGGCTCCTTCTTTCGGAAAACTTTCAAGAGCCCTCTTGGCTTCCTCGATGGCCATTTCTGGCTTTTCGTTGGTCAAAACCTTGATCAGCTTCGGCAAAAGCACGCTTAAGGACGCCGGGGCACCTTTTCTAGCATCTATGGCGTTTCGAAGCAGCTTTTCTGCCTCTTGATACTGTCCATTCCTATCGAGGTCATCCGCCTGGTCCAGCACCTCCTGAACCGTCAGCTCCTCCAGCCCGGTGGTGGGACGCGGCGTGGCCGCAGGGGGCAGTGCCGGGGACCCCAATAGGGCGTTGGCAAGCTGTTTCTCCTCGAGGCCGGAGTCTACGGTCTGAATTTCGCGCAGGGCGAGGGCTGGGGTAGGCAGGGTGAGGGCGAGGGTTAGCCAAAGGGCCAAGAAACGGTGGAAAATAAAAAATTCTCTGGGTGCCATCGGTTTGTCTTTTATCGGGCTATCAAGAGTAAGATTACCTTATTCCGAGCCGGAAGGCAAGACAAGGCGAAAATTTATTCCAAGCTAAGTTTATATTAACAGTCAGGCCGGTGCACGCTTCGGCATCTTGCTCCGCAGAAACGCTGTAAGGCATTGATGAATAGAGGATAGGAGTACGGTGAATGCAGATCATGGCTTTCTGGATCCCCACCGTTCGTCCTGAGCTTGTCGAAGGACGAACAACCACAGAGAGTTCCGTTCATGGTTCGACAGGCTCACCATGAACGGTTTGCGGAGCTAAGGAACTAGGCGTGAGGCCTGGAGTATCAGTTTAGCGCTCTTAAGACAGCGACGAGCGTATTCGAGGGTCTCCAACCGTCATTTCGACGACCTTTAGGGAGGAGAAATCCCGTATTTCGAGATTTCTCGTCGGCGATCCGGCGTTGGAGGTACATTCCGCCTCCTCGAAATGACGGAATTCACTCAGGGAGCTAAACTCTTACAGCCCCTTAGGTAGGTTGGCTAGCGGATCTTGTGATGCCCTTTGAGTCGGACAAACCGGTTTCTCTCGTCAAATATCACGAGAAACTCACGGAAGAAGTTATCCCGGCCCAAAAGATTAAAGGAAACCGTAATTTCCTGCGAGAAAATAATGGAGAGGGGAAATCGCTTGGTCCCCACCTGCACCGGAATGCGATGTCGATACCCCAGGATTCGACCTCCAATTCCCTCCAGATAGATGGGCTTGCCGTTAGAGAGCGGAATTCCCAGATACTCCAGGACCTCGGCCCGAAAAACCGAGAAGGTCGCTCCAGAATCCACCAAGGCCTTGATCGCCAGGGGCCGCTTGGGCACGAGGAAGGTTACGTCGACTACCGGGAAGAATTGATTCCCTTTCCGTAGATACGGAAAGGTCAGCATCGAGGCAGGATCATCACCAAGACGTACGGCCCCTCGTCTTGACGGGGGACCAAGAAGAGGCTGGGCTTCAGGCGAGCCGTGCTGCGGGCAGGGAGTTTACGCATCACCTCGGCCAGCGACGAACCTGCCGCAACGATCTTGCGGTCGGACAAGGCCACCCATCTCCCCGCGTAAGCGGTCAAGTTGGGTGTGCCCTTTTCCCTTCGAGACATCTTATTCACCTCTCGATACAACCTTACCACAAGGGAGAGATGGCCGTCAAACGACTAGGCCATGTGCAGGACCAGGGCAGACTTGTTCTCCTCAAGCCCAGCACGGGTGATGCCGCTCACCTGGCACACATAGCCGTCAATCTTGGCGTTGCGGCGAATCGCGGCCGCAATGGCCGCCAGCTCAAGGGCTGTGAGCTCCGCCGCCTTCGCGGGAGGAAGAATCAGGACCGGAATCTTGATATCTTCAGGAATGAAACCCACAACCCTTGAGTCAGGCCTCAGGAGTACGATGACATGGGAGACGTCTGCGCGAAGGATCTCCACCTGATCATTTAAGTCCTCAGGCAGGTCCCTG
>CAYJSX010000012.1:0-1543 GCA_964372575.1 uncultured Planctomycetia bacterium | reverse complement strand
GAAGTTCCATCCTCTTATCGCGATAGATCACCATCACAGGCGGGACATCCCTAACCTCCACCACCAACGATTTCTCCCCTGGTTGCAAGTGAAGCATCAACTCCTCAGGCGCCAACCCACCCGTTTGTGTGAGGGTCAATCCATCGTACCAACCGCCCACTACTCGGTCCGCCGTCGCCACCTCTTCCAGCCCAGCGGCGGGGGGTAGCCCCAAAAATTTGTTGACGGAATTTCTATAACTCTCCCAAGGAGTTGGGGTGAGGGGGGTCATAGAACGTGCCTTTGTGAAATCTTGCTCAGTTGGCTGAAAGGGATCAAACCACGTTGACTTGGCCACCACCGATCCATCTTTATTCTGGTAATGGTGGAGAAAGGCACCGCCCGCAGGATTCTTCAGGTTAGGCACAAAGGCTCCGGATCGGTGACCGGATACGGTCCTGCCGAAGGCCGACATCTCTGCCAGATGGGCTTTGAGCGCTCCCCCTTGATCTTCCGTCCCAACTTCTCTTCGATCGATGGCTGCGTACCAGTCGGCCAAGCGGTTGTACTTCACATCCAGCACATGGTTAACCTCATGGAGCAAAACCTCAACCAGTATCTCAACGGTGTCGTCATCCTTCCGATCACGTTCACAAGCCTGTTTGGCCTTATTGATTAAATCGGTCCAGAGCGTAATGGTTGACTCGAATTTCTCCTCTTCCCCTACAGAACGCACGTACTCGGCCTTAGCCGACCCTAATCCATTGAGGTAATCATGGTCATCGCAGCGAAACTGTCTTTGTAACTTCTTATCGGCCGTCTCCTGTGGAACATCGCGGATTAATTCTTGAAGAAACTCTTTCGTCTGCCGTGCCTCGGGCCTATCAACCTGCCGGCTGTCCAGAAGATATTGGATGAATACTTTGAGGAATTGGATCTGATCGTCCGAAAGGGAAAATCGCCCCACCCTTCCCATCTCCAAGTCATGGGATTGGCTGTCCCCATCCGTTATCTTCAAAGAGGGCCTGCGTTTCGGAGGCACCATCTCCTCCAGCCCAGCGGAAAAGGAAAATGGCTTAAGGCGATCGATGAGATACTGCAACTGGTTCTCCTGCGCTACCTCCTTTGCTTTCTTTAAGAGAAGGAGCCGATCGGCATGGAGCTGCTTCAGGCCTTCTTGAACCGCCTGCATTAAACCGATCAGTTTCTGGAATTCCTCTTCTGCGAGCGGTTCAAAGGTTTTGAGCTCTAACGACACATTGGCGGGGTGAAGTTTTAGCTCTTTATCCAATTTAAGCAGCTCTTTGTATCGGTGGGTGCCTTGCTGCAGGCCTTCTTCAAAGGGAGTCAAAACCTCTTGGGCAAGATTCTTCTTAAATACGAAAGCCTTAAGGCTCTGTACCGTTAAGGAAAGAAAGCCGCCGGCTCGCTCGAAGGCATCAAACCAAAAACGGAGGATAAACGTTCGCCTAAGCAGCTCTTTATACTGGGA
Source organism: uncultured Planctomycetia bacterium (assembly GCA_964372575.1). Lineage (GTDB taxonomy): Bacteria > Omnitrophota > Gorgyraeia > 1-14-0-20-64-10 > 1-14-0-20-64-10 > JACOVG01. The sequence continues at coordinate 72 of CAYJSX010000012.1, read as the reverse complement.
GTTAAGGGCCGCAAGGATAGATCGGAAGAGCACAGTCTGAACTCCAGTCACTTGTATCAGGATCTCGGTTGC
>CAYJSX010000011.1:0-15427 GCA_964372575.1 uncultured Planctomycetia bacterium | reverse complement strand
AGTTGAACCGGCCGGCGCCGGAATTGAACCTCACGGACGTTGAAGGCCGCCCGGGGAAGTGGCGCGGCGACGGCCGCGGTCCCTGTGGTTCCCACCGTCAAAGAGGCCCAGGGGGGCTGGGTCGTCCGAACGCTTGATCGGGATCGCCTCTGGGAGATTCAAACGCCCCAGGTCTTTCGCCGGCAGCTCATTGAGCGGGCCCACGCGAAGGCCAAATCCAACGGGGCCCTCGCCACGGATGACGCCGCCCTTGTAGAAAAATTGGGGGTGAGGGTTCGGCTGGCTGCCGGCGCCTCCCGGAACCTCAAGGTGACAACGCCAGAGGACCTCGTCATCGCGGAACTGTTTTTAAGAAATAGCCGAAGGGTTTAACTTACAGCTTACAGCTTACAGCTTACAGCTGATTTCTCATGCGCATCGGCATAGGGTTTGACATCCACCGTCTGGTTTCAGGACGGGCCCTCATCTTGGGAGGGGTGAAGATCCCCTCTGCCCGAGGGCTTCTCGGACATTCGGATGCCGACGTCCTGCTCCATTCCCTCTGCGACGCCCTGCTGGGGGCGGTGGGGGCCGGCGACATGGGAAGCTTCTTTCCAGATACCGATCCGAAGTGGAGGGGGGCTGAGAGCCGGATCTTTGTGGCCAGGGCCCTTCGGTTGATTGCCAAGGAGAAGCTCGCCGTGGCCAATGTGGACCTTGTGGTCATGACCGAGAGGCCCAAGCTGGCCGCCTTCCGCCAGGAGATTGTCGATTCGGTGGCCCGGCTGCTTGGGGTCAAGAAGGCCCAAGTCAACCTGAAGGCCAAGACGATGGAAGGCCTAGGAGAAATCGGCAAGGGGCGGGCGATCGCCTCGTATGCCGTTGCCTTGCTCGAAGAGAAAGGCAAGCAGCGAAGGGCGATTAGCGAATAGGAAAAGAATGAGTTACCTCCTTTATGGTCTTCTTGGGACCTTGGCGGTTGTGGTGGGGCTTCGGATCCTTCTTAAGACAGAGATCCGAGCAGCCCTCGAGAGAGACCCGGCGGCCCGCTCCGCCTGGGAGGTTCTCTTTCTCTATCCGAGCTTCCAAGCGATCGCCTCTCACCGGGTGGCCCATTTCCTGCATCGGATCGGATTGAAGTTCCTGGCGCGCCTCATCTCCCAGACCACACGGGGCTTGACCGGCATTGAGATTCATCCCGGGGCCACGATCGGCAAGGGGCTCTTCATCGATCATGGGATGGGGGTGGTGATTGGGGAGACGACGGTCATCGGAGACAACGTCACCCTCTTTCAAGGGGTCACCTTGGGAGGTACAGGCAAAGAGAAGGGAAAGCGCCACCCCACGATCGGCAACAATGTAGTGGTCGGAGCCGGCGCCAAGGTCCTGGGCTCCTTTACGATTGGCGACAACGTCGCCATCGGGGCCAACGCCGTGGTGGTCCGAGAGGTTCCCCCTGAGTCGGTGGTGGTGGGGGTGCCTGGCCGGATTGTTCGGCAGGAGGGCCGGCATTTTCCAGGGATCAACCTGGATCACACCGCCTTGCCCGACCCGTTGGCGTCCGCGCTGGAGAAGCTCCAGCGCGAGATCGATTCACTGGAGCATCAGCTCAGAGAACACCGCGAGAAACGAGCCACTTAACCTTCACGCCCCCCCTTCCGAAGGAATGACTCTACGGCTGACCAATACGCTGACGGGCAAGAAAGAGGAGTTTGCCCCGTTCCATCCTCCGCGCGTAAGCCTCTACGTCTGCGGGGTGACGGTCTACGACGACTGCCACATTGGACATGCGAGGGGGGCCATTGTCTTTGACGTCTTGAGGCGTTATCTTGCCGCGAAGGGTTTTGAGGTGACCCACGTCCGAAACATCACCGATTTGGACGACAAGATCATCGATCGGGCGCGGCAGGAGGGCCTAGTGGTGCGGCGTCCGATAGCCGCAGCCACGCGGCAGGAGGGGACCGATCCAGGCGGCGATCTTAAGGCGAAGGTCTCGCAGCTCGCCCGGCGGTACGAGGCAAGCTTCCGCACCGATTTTGATCGGCTGGGGCTGCTGCCTCCCCACCACGAGCCGCGGGCAACGGAATTCATCCCCCAGATGATTGCCTTCATTTCCGCGCTCGTTCATCGGGGGATGGCCTATGTCGGCACGGACGGGGTTTATTTCTCGGTTCGAAAGATCTCCCCCTATGGGGAACTCTCCCACCAGAAGCTGGACCAGATGCGCCAGGGGGTGCGCGGCCAGCCCAGCGAGGGGAAGGAGGACCCCCTCGATTTCGCCCTCTGGAAGAAGGCCAAGCCCGATGAGCCGACCTGGGAAAGCCCGTGGGGAGCTGGCCGGCCGGGATGGCACATCGAATGCTCTGCCATGTCCGCCGCCCTGCTGGGAGATTCTTTCGACATCCATGGGGGAGGCCAGGATCTCATCTTTCCCCACCATGAGAACGAGCGGGCCCAGGCCCTGGGGGCTGAGAAATCCTTCGCTCGGCTTTGGATCCACCATGGGCTCCTCACGGTAAACGGCCAAAAGATGTCCAAGTCCCTTGGAAACATCGTGGGGATTTCAGAAGTACTCTCCCGCCATTCGGCCGATGTCTTAAGGCTCTTTTTCTTAAGCGCCCATTACCGCTCGCCGATCGATTTTACCTGGGGCCATCTCCAGGAGGCCGCCTCCAGCTACGAGCGGCTCCTGGATTTTGTGATCCAGGTGGAACAGCGGGCCGACCAGGGAAGACAGGCCCCTTCCCCAGAAGCCCAGGCGGCCGAGGAGGCCTTTGGGGCCGCGATGGACGATGACCTGAACACGCCGCTGGCCTTAAGCGCTCTCCATCGGCTCGTTGGACAGGCCCACCCCTGGCTGGACGAGAGAGGGCCGGCTTCTCTCGAAAGGCTTCGGCACGCCGCTTCGGTGGTGAAGAGGCTGGGCGAGATTTTGGGCCTCTCCTTTTCTCAGGAGATCCCCAGGCAGGTGGAGCAGCTCCTGGCCGAGCGAGAGGCGCTGAGGAAAAAGAAGGAGTTCAAGGCGGCCGACGATATCCGACACAGACTCCTGGAAGAGGGCTTCATCCTGGAGGATACCGGCGGCAGGACCGTGGTCAGGAGAAAGGTGTAGCGTAAGGGGCGGGATGAGGCGGGGATTCCTGATTACCCTGGAGGGGCCTGAAGGGGCCGGCAAGTCCACCCACGCCCGGCGCTTGGCCGCGTGGCTTACGCGGCGGGGGCATCGCGTCCTCTTAACGAGGGAGCCCGGCGGGACCCCCCTGGGCAATCGTTTGAGGCGCATCCTTCTTGCCAAGAGGCGCGGCCACTTGGAGCCCCTCTTTGAACTGTTCCTCTATGAGGCGAGCAGGGCCCTCCTGGTTTACCAAGTGATCCGCCCCGCTTTAAAGAAGGGAAAGATCGTGGTGGCGGACCGCTTTCAAGATTCCAGCTGGGTTTACCAGGGATGGGCCGGCGGGGTGAGCTTGCCGTTGGTGGAGTGTCTGGGGGAGGCGGCGACCGGCGGCCTTAAGCCGGATTTGACCCTCGTGCTGGATCTTCCGGCGGCCAAGGGCCTCTCGCGCGTGGTGCGCCCCAACCGAATGGAGGGCAAACCCCTGGCCTTTCATTGGAAGGTCCGACAGGGCTTCCTCGCCTTGGCCAAGCGCCGCCCGCGCAGGATCCGGGTGGTCCGGGCCGAGGGGCCACCGGACCTGGTTCAGCAATACATCCGCAAGGAGGTAGCGCATCTTCTTAAATCTCATCGGAAATGAGGCGGCGATCCGCCTGCTCAAGAACGAGATTGCTCAGGATCGAGTTGCCCCTTCCTATCTGCTGATTGGCCCCAAGGGGATCGGCAAGCGCTCGCTGGCGCTGGCCTTTTCCAAATCCATTTTGTGTCAGGAGAGGACTTCTTCTCAGGAATCTGGCGAGGCCTGCGGGAGATGCTCCTCCTGTCAGCGTGTGGAGACTGCCACCTGGCCGGATCTTTGGATGGTCGCGCCGGATTCTGAAGGAGGAAACATCCGGATTGACCAGATCCGGGAGCTGACCCATTGGATCCGCCTCACCCCCTACCTGGGGGGAAGAAAGATCGGTCTGATCGAGGAGGTCGACCGGCTCACCGAAGAGGCCCTCTATGCCCTGCTCAAGTTGGTGGAGGAGCCGCCGGACAAGAGCGTCCTGATCTTTACCTCCAGCGCCTTCTATCGCCTGCCCGCAACCCTGGTTTCCCGCTGTCAGTTGGTGCGCTGCCTGCCGCAGGGAATCGGCCGCGTGGCCGACCAACTTCAGGAAAAGGAAAAGCTTCCGGCCCACGAGGCCCAGGCCTTGGCCAGTTGGTCTGGCGGCCGGATCGGTTTGGCGCTCCACTGGCTTCGAGAAAAGGGCCTGGATTCCAAGAACGCCTTGTTGGATGAGCTCTTGGCCGCCATCCGACGCAAGGCGGTGGAGACTCCGCTGGGCAACGCGCCGCGCCCGCAGGTCGAGCAGGCGCTGGATGGAATCGCCGCCTGGTGGCGGGATCTCCTTCTCCTTCAGCTGGGGGCCGACCCTTCCTGGATCATTCATCAAGATCGTCTGGGCGATCTCCGGCGCGATCTCTCGAGTCAACACCTCTCGTCCGGTTCCACCGAGATCCTCCTTCGCAGGATCGAACGGACCTACCTGGCCCAAGAGGCGGTGCGGCAAAACGCCTCACCCCGCATGGCCCTCGCCGTGGCCATCACCTCATGACTCCCCCCGCAGCCCGCCCCTCGAACTTTCTGCCGGCTGCAGGAAACCCCTGCTTGGGGGCTGCGCCAGACCCGGATCGTTCGGGCTCCAGGATCGAGCCCGCCCTCGGGGGAGGGCTGTTCAGGCCGCTTGCTTGGCCCAGCGTGTCCGGCGGCGCTACGAGAAGGCCCTCGCTCGTCCCAGAGAGTATTCTTCACCAGACACCCTGCCCGCTCGGGCCTTCTAGTGCCTTCACAGCCCATCCCCCTGCGGGCAGTCTCGACCCCTGCTTTGGCCCTGGCTCTCGAGGGGTGGCAAGGGGCGGGAACCCAGCAGACGCCAGCAGGACAAGCCGGAGGGGCTGGCTGCTCCCCCTTTTGGGAGGAAGCCAAACAGGAGATGTCAGCTTGCTGCGGCTTAGCGTCACCAACGACCGGAACAGGCCTTCCATCCCCGTTAGAGATTGTTGGCCTAGGCACGCGCTTCTATCTCACGGCCGGTACTTCAAGGCTTGTCCGATGCCGGATGCTGGGCTGCCCCTTGACAGGACCCCGAGCTTACAGGCCGCCGCTAAGGAGGGATTTATGGAGGCAGGGGAATGAGCGAGGGGCGGTTTTACCTCACGACACCGCTGTATTACGTGAACGCCAAGCCCCATCTGGGACATGCCTACACGACGATTGTGGCCGACTGCCTTGCCCGGGCCAGCCGCCAGCGGGGGAAAGAAGTTTTTCTATTGACCGGCACCGATGAACATGGGGAAAAGGTCGCCCAGGCCGCCCGTGAGAATGGTCTTGAGCCGCAGGCCTTTGTGGATCAAACCTCGGAATTGTTCAAGGGCCTCTGGGCAAGGCTGGGGATCTCCTACGATCATTTCATTCGGACCACCGACCCGGCGCATCGGTCGACCGTGCAGGAGGCCTTAAGAAGACTGGAGAAACAGGGGGCCCTCCAGCGAGGGACCTACACCTTCTGGTACTGCCTCCCCTGCGAGACGAGCTGGGCAGCCGGCGATTTTCCCCATCCAACTCAGAAGGTTTGCCCCACCTGTAAGAGGGCTGTGGAAGAGGTGACCGAGGAAGATTTCTTCTTGAACCTGGAGGCGCACCGGCCGTGGCTTAAGAGGCACATCCTGGAGCATCCGGACTTCATCCAGCCCCAGGGCCGGTGCAACGAGGTCCTGGCCCTGCTGGAAGAGCCGTTGCCGCAGCTCTGCATCACCCGTCCCCAGGAGAGGGTTTCCTGGGGGATTGAAGTTCCTTTCAGCCCCGCCCATGTGACCTACGTCTGGTTCGATGCCCTTTTGAACTACATCACCGCTTTGGGCTGGCCAGAGGGGAAGCGATTCCAAGAGCTCTGGGTGGAAACCGGCGCCATTCACCTGGTCGGCAAGGACATCCTTCGCCACCACGCCCTCTATTGGCCGATCATCCTCCACGCCCTGGGGGTTGCGCTGCCGAAGAAGATCTTTGCCCACGGCTGGTGGCTGATCAAGGGGGAGAAGATGTCCAAGTCCAAGGGGAACATCGTGGATCCCCGGGATGTGGTGGAGGCGTACGGGCTGGACGGCTTTCGCTATTTTCTCCTTCGGGAGGTTCCCTTTGGAGAGGACGGGATCTTCTCGGAAGAGGCGCTGCGGGGCCGCATCAACGCGGACCTGGCCAATGACCTGGGCAACCTGGTTTACCGAACCCTCACCATGCTGGAGAAGCACACCCAGGGGGGTGTCCCGCCGGGAAAACTGGACCCTGCCGTGAAGGCGGAAATCTCGGAGTGCCAAAAGAAGGTATCAGAAGGTTTAGAGCGATTGGCCCCGAATGAAGCGCTGAGGGCCCTGTGGGTCTTGATAAACAAAAGCAACCTGAGGATCGAACGCTCTCAGCCCTGGACCCTGGCCCGAGAAGGAAAGCGCCAGGCCCTGGAGGAGCTGCTCTACGGTTTGGCCGAGGTTCTGCGCGCCCTGGCCCTCCTTTTATGGCCGTTCCTACCCACCACCGCGGAGTCGATCTTGAAACAGTTGGGCCTGACGACTTCCTTAAGGGATGAGCGGCTTCCTGACTCCCTCGAAAAACCGATCCCACCCGGTACAGCGATCGCCAAGGGCCAGCCCCTCTTCCCCCGCCTCGAACCCTGATTGAGTTATCAACAGCTGGTGCCTGGCACCAACTGTTGATAACTTAAGGGTGGATGGTGAGGGTTCCCTTCTCGATGGCCTTCAGGGCGGCCGCTACCACCGTGGAATCAAATTGAGTGCCCGCGTTGCGCTTGAGCTCTTCGGCGGCTTCAGCCAGCGAGACCGACTTTCGGTAGGGCCGCTGGGAGGTCATGGCATCCAGGGCGTCGGCTACCGAGATGATCCTCGCCTCCAGACAGATCTTCTCTCTGGCCAGGCCCTGGGGATAGCCGGTCCCATCCCAGCGTTCGTGCTCCTGGTGGACCATATCGGTGATGTCTTTGAGGAAGGTCAACGGCCTCAAGATCCTCGCGCCCCAAACTGGATGCTGTTTGACAATCTCGAATTCCTCTGGGGTAAGTGACGCGGGCTTCATAAGAATGGCGTCGGGGACAGCGATCTTGCCCAGATCGTGAAGCTCGCAGCCTGAAATCAACCGCTGGATTCTCTCCCTGGACAGACCCACCTCTTCGGCGATCGCCTTGGCGTAGGCAGAGACGTTCTGAGAGTGGTCGCCCAGGTAGGTGTCTTTGGCGGTCATGGCCTCCACCAGCGCGGTGATCGTTTCCAGATAGGCCTCCTGGAGCTGCTGGTAGATAGCCTCGAGATCCCTCGTCCGCTTGGCCACTTCCTCCTCGAGGCGCCGATTCCATTCCAGGGTCTGGCCTTTGATCACCTCCACGTTTTCTTTCTCCTGGCGAAGACGCTTGATTAACAGGAGGGCAGAGATCCCCAGGCCCACACCAACGAGGGTGGAAATCAAGTGGGGAACAATCGTCATGTTGCCATAGTATACTATACTTTCTCGATGATCTACCTGGACTACAACGCCACCTCCCCCTTGCGTCCTGAAGTGCGTCAGGCCTTGGCCCCTTTTCTGGAGGAGGCCTTTGGAAATGCCTCCAGCCTCCACGCGATGGGCCGCCAAGCCCGGCAGGCGGTGGAGGCGGTCCGGGAGGAACTTCTTTTGGCCCTGGGGGACCCTAAGGGGACTTTGATCTTTACCTCTGGCGGAACAGAGGCGGACAACCTGGCGTTGAGGGGGGTGGCCCTCGCCCATCGGGCGCGCGGCAGACATCTCATCATCTCAGCGGTGGAGCACCATGCCGTGCTGCACACCGCGGGCGCCCTTAAGGCAGAAGGCCTTGAGGTCACGGAGGTGGGTGTGAATCGGGATGGATGGGTGGATCTTGCGGCGCTGCGGCGGGCGATCACCTCCCGGACGATCCTCATCTCGGTGATGCATGCCAACAACGAAATCGGGGTGATCCAGCCCATCGAGGAAGTGGGGAGGATCGCCCGGGAACATGGCGTCTTCTTTCATACCGACGCCGTACAGTCTTTCGGGAAGCTCCCCCTGGATGTGAAGAAGGTAAACGCGGATCTGGTCTCTCTCTCGGGCCACAAGCTGGGAGGTCCCAAGGGGGTGGGGGCCCTCTATGTGCGCCTAGGTCTTTTGATCGCCCCGCTGCTTCACGGGGGACCCCACGAGAAGCATCTGAGGGCCGGCACCGAGAATGTGGCCGGGATTGTAGGGATGGGGGCGGCGGCCCGTGTTTCCTTAAGGGAGATGGCCAACGGGAAGGTTGAGGAGATAGGTCGGCTTCGAGATCGACTGGAGGCAGGTTTGGTGGGGGCCGTGCCGGGGCTCGTGGTTCATGGAAGGAACGGCAGACGCTTGGCCAACACCCTCCATGTGAATTTTCCGGGCTGCGAAGGAGAGACCTGCTTGGCGGCTCTGGACCTGGCCGGGATTTGCGTCTCCACAGGGGCGGCCTGCTCCTCCGGCTCCACCGAGCCCTCGCATGTGCTTGGCGCGATGGGGCTGCCCAATCAAGAAATCGAGGGATCGATCCGCTTTTCACTGGGCTGGGCCACCACCGAGGCCGAGATCGAGGCCTGTTTGGAAAAGGTTCCGCCGGTAATTGAGCAAGTCCAAAAAGCCTATGAACCTGGTTGATACCCACTGTCACCTCCATCGAGAGGAGTTTGACGCCGACCGAGGCGAGGTGGTCGCCCGCGCCCAGAAGACAGGTGTCGTAGCCCTGCTTAACCCGGCCACCGACCTGGCCTCCAACGATAGGGTTCTTGAGCTGACGAAGCAGTTCCCATCGGTTTATGCCGCCCTGGGCGTTCATCCCAACCACTCCTCTGAGTTGACCGAAGAAGCCCTGGCGCGCCTGGCCAAAGGGTGCACCCAGCCCCAAGTGGTCGCCGTGGGTGAGATCGGGCTGGACTTCTATCGGGATTTCACGCCTCGCCAGGTTCAGCAAGAAGCCCTGCGCAAGCTCCTTCTTCTCGCGCACGAGATGAATCTGCCGGTCATCCTCCACTGCCGCGAGGCTTACCCCGAGCTCTTCTATATATTACGTCAGTGCATTAAGCCCCCCATTAGATGGTTGATCCACTGTTTTTCCGGAACGCTGCCCCAGGCCCAGGAGGCCCTCGATCTGGGGCTCTACCTCTCTTTCGCCGCCAACCTCACCTTTCCCAACGCCAAGGAATTGAGAGAGGTGGCGCGCGCCGTTGCCTTCGACAAGGTCCTCCTGGAAACCGACGCCCCTTTCCTGGCACCCCAAGCCCACCGAGGCAAGCGCAACGAGCCCAGTTTCCTGCCCGAGCTGGTGAAGGCCTGGGCTGAGATTCGGGATCTGACCCCCGAGGATGTGGCCCGGGTCACGACGGTGAATGCCTGGCATCTCTTTGGGATCGGCGAGGCCCCCTTGCCGAAGATTGCCTATCCGATTCGACGCTCCCTTTACCTCAACGTCACGAATGCCTGCACCGACCGGTGTGTTTTCTGCTCCCTGAGTCTCGAAGAGTTCTGGAAGGCAGAAGGGAGCTCTCCCTTCGTCAAGGGACACAACCTCAGGATACCGAGAGACCCGACCGTCGAGGAAGTAGTAGAGGCGGCGGGAGATCCCACCGGTTATGAGGAGGTGGTCTTCTGCGGCTATGGAGAACCCATCATCAAACTGGATCTCCTGCTGAAGGTGGCCAAGGCCCTGAAGGCCAAAGGGGCTCGGCGGATCCGACTCAACACCAACGGCCACGGCAACTTGATCCACCGCCGGTCGGTTGCTGACGACCTTAAGGCCCTGGTAGACGAGGCCTCTGTGAGCCTCAACACCCCCAATGCCCAGCAGTACCTGGAGATCTGCCGCCCGGTCTTTGGATTGTCCACCTACGACTCCATCAAGGCCTTCATCCGGGAGTGCCGCGATGCCGGGATGAAGGTCGTGGCCACCATCGTCCAGATGCCAGGGGTGGATGTGGAGGCCTGCCGCAAAGTGGCGGAGGAGGAGCTGAAGGTGGAATTCCGCGTCAGGACTTACAACGATTTGGGGTGAGCATGACCAAGGTTGACCTCTTCCTGATCTCGGGTTTGGTGGCCGCCACGGCTGCATTGGCCTCGGTTGAGCTTGGGTTGGAGAAATCTCCTTCAGGCCAGGAGAAGATCTCCTCATGGGACCGACAGGAGCAGGTGGTGGTTGAGAAGCTTAAGGCAGCCGCCTCCATCGACCCCAAAACCTTTAAGCAGCGTCTGGAGCAAGAACCGGCCTTAAGGAGAAAGGTCATCCTCTTTACCTTAGGGATGACCTTTCTGAACTTCGGCGTTATCTGGGCTTTGGCGCGCCTCGTCGTGCGCCTCTTTCGCCGAGAGCCCGTTTTGAAATCGTTGGGTTCTCCTCCAGCCCCTGTCTGGGGCTTGGGGGAGATCCTGCGGGTGGTGGGAGCCCTCTTTCTTCTGACCGAGCTGGCCCTTTTGTCCGGTGGATTCTTACGCTCGATCTTTCCCGGTATCCCCTGGGATCCGCATGTGGCCTCCCTCATGAACACCCTGTTGATTGACGTGGCTGCGGTGGCGGCGGCCCTCACCCTCTTTCGGTCGGCCCGCCCCTTGATCTGCCGCTTTCTGGGACCTCAGACCCTGGCCCAGGTGCGGTTGGGGGCGATGGGATATCTCACCTTTTTGCCCCTCTTTGTGGTGCTGGCCCTCGCGGCTGCCTGGGTGGCCGAGCGGCTGGGGCGGCCTCCGACCCCCCAGGCGATCTTCACGATCTTTCTCTCGGAGAGCCGCGCCCCGGTTCTCTGGGGGCTTGTGGTCCTTGTCACCCTGGCCGGGCCTGTGGCGGAGGAGTTTTTCTTTCGGGGCCTCGTCTATGGGTGGTTGAGATCCCGCCTCGGTATTGGCAAGGCCCTCCTGGCCACCGCCCTTCTTTTTGCCGGGCTTCACGCGGACCCGGTCGCCTTCCTTCCCATTGCGGGATTGGGCCTCCTCTTTGGCTGGCTCTACGAGAAGACCGGCACCCTGGCGGCCCCGATTGCGATCCACACCGTGCACAACACCGGCATGCTCTACCTGGCCCACCTGGCCAAATCCCTCCTCGGCCCCGCGTGAAACTTTCGCGGAAACTCTCCCAACTGGGTGAAAGGGGATTGATCGAGCGCCTCCGTCGCGTTATCCGGACCGACCGGTCGGTGATTCAAGGTATCGGGGATGACTGCGCGGTTCTGAAGGGCCCCAGGGGCAAGGAGCTTCTCTTTGCCTGCGACATGCTGGTGGAGGGGGCCCACTTCTTGAAGTCGGCCAGGCCGGATGGCGTGGGGTGGAAGGCGCTGGCCGTTAACCTAAGCGACATCGCCGCCATGGGAGGCGTACCTCGACACGCGGTGATTTCCTTGGGGCTGCCTGCCTCCACCCCGGTGAGCTGGGTGGACGGCCTCTACCGAGGATTGCGCCGGTGTGCGGCGCGCTTCGGTGTCAACCTCGTCGGAGGAGATACCGACCGATCCCAGCGGATCGTCGTGGATGTGGCGATCCTGGGGGAGGTGGAGAAGGGCCGCGCGATCCTTCGCTCCGGCGCCAAGACAGGGGACATTCTCCTCGTGACCGGTCGTTTGGGTGGGGCGGTTCGCTCGGGCCGACACCTGCGGTTTCTACCTCGGCTTCGGGAGGCACGAGCGCTGTGCGCGCGGGTGAAGCTCCACGCAATGATCGATCTCTCCGATGGATTAGGTCCGGATCTCGTCCGACTGTGCGAGGCCAGCGGAGTCTCTGCCGAAGTGGAAGCAGACGCCGTTCCACGCAGCCCCGGAGCCACACTGAGCCAGGCCTTGACCGAAGGGGAGGATTTTGAGCTCCTCCTGGCGGCCTCACCGCGCCAGGCCAAGAAACTTTTGTCCTGGGCGAAGGGGAACCTCCCTTGCGGTCTGACCGCGATCGGTCGGATGGTGCCGCGCCAAAGAGATTCTTGGGTGAGAGTGGTGGATGAGAAGGGAAGGGGAGTTCGGATTTCGCTGGAAGGGTTCAGGCATTTTTAGTGGCGCACAGCGTCACCTCTCGATCGGCGGATAAAACCCGCCGGCTGGGTGAGGAGTTGGCCAAGAGGTTTCGAGCTGGCGATGTGGTGGCCTTGATCGGTCCCATCGGGGCTGGCAAGACGACCTTTGTTCAGGGGCTTGCCGAGGGGCTGGGGGTTCCTGCCGGAAAGGTGGCCAGCCCCTCTTTTGTTCTGGTCCGGGAGTATCGAGGAAGGACCGGTCTTTTTCATGCCGACCTTTTCCGGCTGGAGAAACTCCCCGAGGCCCAGACGGTGGGTCTGGAAGAGTATTACGAAAAGGATGGAGTCACCGTGATCGAATGGGCCAACCGGGTGCCTGGCGTACTCCCAGAAGAGTTCTTAGAGATCCGCTTCGAGGTGGTGAGTCCCAGCCAGCGGCGGTTGACCCTGATCCCTCACGGCAGCTGGTACGAAAGCTATAAGTTCTAAGACGCGGCGCGCTGGCGGCCTTGACAACCCGCCCTTTAGTTCATAGAATGTGAACAAATAGTTCACAGAACGTGAACGCTCTGTTTACGGAGTGAAAACATGAGAGAGATCTTTTCGACCACGGAACGCCTAAAGATTCTAGAGAGGGTCATTTTCAAGCGGGGTCAAGTGAGCGTGAATGAAACAGCCGGTCGTCTTGCTTTAAGCAAAGGCCTGGTCTCGAAATACCTCGATTTTATGGCCAAGGCAGGCATGGCGAAGCGGCACAACGGGAAGTTCACCATTGTCGAGAATTCCCCCCTGGTCAAAGGGGTCAAGGTATTGCTCAACCTCCAGCGGATTCCCACTGGCCTCTTCAGAAAATACCCCTTTGTTAAAGCGGCCGGTTTATATGGGAGTTGCGCCAAGGGCGAGAATACGGAAGAGTCCGACGTGGATGTCTGGATCCAGATCGGCCAGGCGGAAGAAAAAGAGCAGGCGGTCTTGACGTCCGAATTGAGCAAGAAGGTTGAGAACGCGAAACCCCTGCTTCTCTCCAAAGGGAGAATGGAACAATTGAAGAAGGAAGACCTCCTCTTTTATCACGCCCTCGCCTTTGGCTCGATTACTCTCTACGGGGAAAACGATGCCCTTCAACTATGACGATTGTATCCACAGGGGGCTGCTGCGGAAGATTCCGCCCTCGAAGGATAAAGCGGCTCGTTCTCTGAAAAAAGCGGAGAAGTGGCTCAAGGAGGCCCAGAAGACCTCCAAGGGAGACGCCTTCAATTCTTCCGTATTGGCCTCATACATGGTCATGTTTCATGCCGCCCGGGCTGTTCTTTTTCGGGACGGTTTCAGGGAAAGGAGCCACGCCTGCATTGGCCGGTATTTGGAAGAAAAGTACGCCAAGAAGGGACCACTGGAGAAAGAATGGATTCAGCTCCTGGATCATCACCGGAATATCCGCCATGACGACCAGTACGATTTGAGCTTCTTTTCAACGAAAGAGGACGCTGATCAAGCGGTGAGATCGGCAGGCAGATTCCTCAAGCGAATGCAGGAGCTCTTGAATGACTCCATCGCTTAAAGAACGGCCCAAGTCGGGATAACTGCGAGAGCGGCTGATCACTCCATTACCCCTACAGGGATGGCAAGAAATCTCCCTGAATTCTCTGGCCATGGGTTCTGCCGCCTTAAGGGTACTCCCGCCGTCCGTCCTCGTCCGCCAAAGTTCGCCACAAAGCTTGGCGAATCCGCCTCGAAGTTTGGCGGAATCGTTGGCGGACTGCGGGCGGGCGGCGGGTCCTCCCAAGGCGCCACCCGTGGCCGAAATTCCAAAAATCCCCGATGGAGTTCTGGGATGTTATCTAGGATTTTAGGTGTGGAGACGTCGGGCACCGTCTTTTCGGTGGCGGTGGCCCATGGCGAGAAGATCCTCTCTTTTAAAGAGGAGGGGGATTCCACGAGGAGACCCTCGGATTTTCTGGCGGGCATGATCGAGGAATCGGTTAAGGCCGCCGGCCTGAAGCTGAACGAGCTTTCCGGTTTCGCGGTCTCGATCGGCCCGGGCTCCTTCACCGGTTTGCGCATCGGGGTTACCACCGTCAAAACCCTGGCCTGGGCCTTGAAGAAGTGGGTCCTTCCGGTTTCCACCCTGGAGGTGATCGCCCAGGGTTTCAGCGAAGGCAAACAGCCGATCTTCCTTTTGATGGATGCCCGAAAAGGGAAGGTCTATACCGCGAGCTTCTCCCCGAACGCAGAAGGGGGTCTTAAACGGCTAACCCCTGACCGCCTCCTGCCGCCGCAAGAGGCCCTCCAAGAAATGCCGGAATCGGCCCTGTTGGTGGGAGACGCGGCTCGGTACCATCCCGACCTGCTTGCTCCTGCCCCCTCGGCCAAGGCCGTGTGTCAGATTGCCGCCCGGCGCTGGCCCAACGGGGTGGTGAACGATCCGCATCGGCTTGTGCCAGAATATCTTTACTCTAAAGAAAGCGACATCACCGGATGGTGAAAAGAACAGCGATTAGCGATCAGCGATTAGCGGATAGCGAAAGGCGAAAACCGACTCCTGCATCCGTTTCTTTTCGGTCTGCGCCGGCGCCGGTGTGGATCGAGGTGGATCTGGCGGCCATTCAGCACAACCTGCTCCAGATTCGCCGGTTTGTCGGGAACAAGGTGCAGGTCCTCGGTGTCGTGAAGGCGAATGCCTATGGCCACGGCCTGATCCCTGTGGCCCGAGCGCTGGTGGCCGCCGGCTGCGATCTCCTGGGGGTTGCTGCGGTTTCCGAAGGGGTTGCGCTGCGCCAGGCAGGGGTCGAGGGGAAGATCCTCGTCCTGGGCCAGCTTCTTCCGGAGGAGGCGCCCCTCGTCGTCCAGCATCGGCTCACCCAGGCCGTCGGCGATCTCTCCGGGGCCCGGGCCTTAAGCCAAGCGGCCATTCTTCAGGGAAAATCCGCGGTCATCCACCTGAAGGTGGACACCGGCATGGGCCGCTACGGGGTCTGGCACGAGGAGGCGGTGGGGCTTTCGCGCCGCCTGGTTCAACTGCGAGGGTTAAAGTGGGAGGGAACCTTGACCCATCTGGGGATGGCCGGGCAGAATCAGGAGGCGACCGAGGAACAGCTTTACCGATTTGAGGCGCTTCTTACCAGGATGAAAAAGGCAGGGCTTCCCGTTGGAATCAAGCATGTCGCCAATTCGGTGGGGCTCATCAGATTCCCCTCGTCGCACCTCGATCTGGTCAGAAGCGGGCTTCTTCTCTATGGCGCCTCTGCCTTCCGGGAAGGATATCTTCCTTTCGCGCTCCAGCCGGCCCTACGCTTAAAGA
>CAYJSX010000010.1:0-15614 GCA_964372575.1 uncultured Planctomycetia bacterium | reverse complement strand
TTCTGGAGCATGGAGTCATGGAAGGCCGCGTAGGGCGCCAGGGCGGTAAGAAGGGCAAAGGCGGTGTCGCGAACGTGCCAACCTGGATGCGAGAGATTGCTCGCCAGCGCCTGGATCAGACGATTGGAATAGCCCTCCAGCTTCCTCCGCTGCGTTTCATCCCCCAGCCAGGTTAAGACTTGATCCATAGCGCTTTTCTTCTGCCCCACATCCCCCCCTTCCATGGCTTGAAGCACCACCTCCACCTCCTCCAGCCCGGCGGCGGAGAAAGAAGCCATTTTCCCTCCAAGATCTTGGCCGAACCAGGCGCCGGCCAAACCTCCCAAGGCGCCACCCCCAACAACGCCGACTAGAGTGGCAAGCTTCTCCTTCTGCTGTAACTCGGCGTAGAAGCTTGACCGATAGACCTCGCCCCAGAGATTGAATTTGAATTCGCCAGGACCTTCGTGCGACAGGACCAACTCCAGTTCAGAGAAGGGGCCCAAGAAGCTCCAATCCCTCCAAGCCATCGGGGTTCGGGTAGGAGATTGGTCAAATCTAATGGGGCCGGCATCCTCTGGGCCTGCGTGCGCATCCCAGAAAAGCTCCTCTTCGACTCCCCGCACGCGCACCCGGTTGACGCCCATGATTTGCCGCCTGCCATCCGGGGTTACCAGTGCTGCGCGGAGGATCTTTTTTACGTTCTCCGGATCCGTCAGATGAAGTTTGAACCGGTCGTAGCGCTTTGAATCTGGGTATGACCCATCTGCCAATCGGAGGGGAATTCTTAAAATCGTTGTCTTTGAAGGAACGGCCTGCTGCTCTTTCGGCTGACCAGAAACCTCCAAGGAAATCCCTTCACCCGAACCAACCCTCTGGGAAGAAACCTCAAACAAGCCCTTGGGGTCGGCTAAGGCCTCACCCCACGAGATCTGGCTGTGAGGTAAATGGACGTCGTTTGCAAGGGCTGGTTTAAAAAAGTTGGGGCTCAATGGCTGGCGCCTGGACCATTCCTTGGCAGCCACGAACCCCACCCCAGACCCAAACAACGTACCCAGGGCCCAACCGGTAACTCCACCAAAAACCTTTCCAATGAAGCGTCTCCTCTCCTCCCGTTTCAATTTTTCATCCTCCTCCAGCCCGGCGGCAATGGGAGATCGGCGGTTCCATGCCCCTGCAATCGTTAACCCAGGTTCGTGGGTTGATTGATAGCAACCCAATTCGGAGCCACGATAAACCAGGGCGTTAACCTGGCCGCGTCCTTTAAGGAGTTGCTTAAGGGACTCTCGTAGTTCACGTTCTTTTTCATGCCTCTCTCGAGCCTCGTATTTTGCTCCACCCTCCCCTTGAATAAGCAGCTGGCCTTCTTCTATTATTCCTTCCGGGGGCGGAACAGTTTTCACAAGCCAAAGCCTGTGAAGACCCCATAGGCCTTCGACCTTAGCCAAGCCGCCTGAATACCTCTGCCTTGCGTCTCCGGTTGAAAATACCACTCCTAAGCCTTTAGGGCGGGGAGGATGGGAATGGACAAACAGATCAGAAACAAATGAGGGTATCGCGATCTCCGCATTGTTAAAGAAACCTTTGCGAACAACAAAGAGGGGCTCAGGGTCTCCTTTTTGGGTGATGCCGGCAAGGCTGATTTCACGACCGCGGCCTGATTCCATCAGCTGGCGATCCTGATCGCTACCGGAGGGAAGGGCCTTCAAAAAGAAGGTGGCTCCGCTTGGGGCTCGGGGGAGTTTGCGAATGGCCTCCCCAACGTCTAGGGCCATCGTCCTTAACTCCTGGGAAACCGCTTTCTCGAGCCGATACGAGTGACCGATCTCTGCCAAGGCAACGGCCCACCGAACTTTGGTTCGTCGGTCTGCACGTCTGTAAGCATCTCTCGCAGTGGAATAAAGTTTCCCCAGTTGTCGTGACAAGTCGCGTTGTTTATAGTCTCTTGCCACATAGCCTAAAAGGGCAGGGACGGTCTCCCTCCCCACCGACCTCTGAGGTTGGTTCATCATTGCCAGAAAGGGCCTCAAGGCTTGCAAGGGAATGGGATGAAACCGAACTTGGTTCCGGAAGATTTGGATGGCATAGCCGCCGATGTCGGGGTTTTCATCTCCATAAAGCTTGGCAGAATCGGCAATCGCCTCCAATAGATCGGGTTCGAAAGGCTGACTGGAACTTCTATGCACGAAGCGCTGGGTGAGAGATCCGCGGTCATCTGGCTTGAGATCCTGCATACGGAACACCGGCGCAAACAAGGAGAGGTTATGGGTGGAAATCATAAGGTCGGTGTTCAACAACACTACAAGAACAGCCGCTCTATCTGGTCTGCTTGATGCTCCGGATTGATCGGTCTTTGACTCGAGGACCAGTTGAACAAACTTCTCAAAGAATTCCTTTGGGAGCTCCACTGCTGAGCCGATGGAAGACAGGGCATAGAGACATTCCTTCTCAGCCGTCATGCCTCTCATAAGAGATTCGATGAGTTTAGAGAGGCGTTTTCGGTCACTCTCCAGCACCTTTCGAAAAAAATCTTCCGGACGCCTTGGATTTGCCAAATGGAGCTCCTTCAATAAATAGACAGCGGCGATCTTTACCCGGCGTAAGCGATCCCCAAGCAACTCGATCAATGCCTTCACATAGAGAGAGTCCTGCCATCCCTCGTCCGACTTAGAATCCACGACTTTCGATTTAAAAATCCCTCCACGAGGAATGGGGTAGCCGCTGTCCTTTTGGTTTTGGATGATCCAGCCGCGGACGTTCTTCTTGGCCTCCTCCATCCCGGAGGTCAAAGGGGGTTCAGAGCGGGTGGGTGCGGCTGCTTCTTGGGAGTTGCTGAGGGCATCCTCCAGCTCCTCGAGGCCGGATTCTTGGCGCTGGATTCCGCGCAGGGCGAGGGCAGGCCTCGAGGTGGAACTATCACCGAGAGGCCAGGGGTGTTGGCGAGGGGGACCGCCCCTCGCCTTACTTAGGAGGATCGTCGGGGATGGAACCTGGGTTCCGCCCCGGGAATCCCGCGCAAGCGGGACGACGGGGATGGGCAGGGCGAGAGCCAGGGTAAGCCAGAGGGCAATGGTGCGGCGTCCAGTTGCCGCAGCCATTAGAAAAAGGGCCAAGGTTCTGGGGAATAAAAAGGGGGCCTTGCCCCTTTTGTGGCTTAATCTTTTGGACATCTTTTGGTTTTGGGCCTTCGTACCTTCAAGTATACCCGCCGTCTCACGAAAAATCAAGTCATAAAGTAGATTTTTATTCATACTAACAAGATCGCGGGTGGCGCCCTTAGGCCAGACGCAGGTCGGAAAAGGCGGCGCGGTAGAACCCTTTGTCTCGGGTCAAGAGCCGATCGGCCTGCAAAAGGGCATGGGCACCGATTAAGAAATCGGCCAGGAGCCTGCGGGTCGCTGTTGAAGATCGGGGACGGTCCAGGCAAAATTTGCGCCACAACTCCCCAGCCTTCCAGAGTGTTTCATGGGTGGAGGGATTTAACCGAACGCCGGCCTCATCCAGGAACGTATCCAGCTCTGATCTCTTAGGAAAAAGCCCTGCCACCTCCGCATAGACCGCCTCGCAAACCACGAGGGCACCTTCCTGGGAAGCACCCCGGAGCCTCTCCTTTGAGGCAGGGCCAAAAGAAGGATCCGGAAAGAAGATGTCCAGCAGCACATTCGTATCCACTGCGGTGATCATGGACGTGGACGCCGGCCACGAAGAAGTTGCATCACCTCATCGGTCCGCATCTTCAACTTCAAATATCCGTAGTACCGGTCCCAGACATCCTTTCCTTCGGCTTTTTCCAGAACAACGCGGTGGTCTTTCTCCACAAACCGCACCTCGGTTCCCGGGTAAAGCCCGTTGCGCTCCCTCACCGGCTTGGGGATGGTCACCTGACCCTTAGACGTGACCTTCATGGAATTCCTCCTATTATAGTATTACTTTCTTACACTAAAAGTATACCTTTTGGCGCAGCGTTTGTCAAGCGTCCGATTTCCGAGCAGATTTTGCCTTGGGCACAAATAGGCGCTGGACCGATGCCGAGGGGAAGGAGTCTCCCCAGATCTCCTTTCCGAAGGTCTGAAAGAAATGCAGGGCCTGCCGCCGGGCGAGGGCGAGCTGGGTTGACTTGGGGCTTTGGGCAATGGCCTTCGACCAAATCCGTGAGAGCCTCATCGGATCTGGCCGTTGGCGCCTAAAAACCGTCCTCATGTCCTGGATGTCCTGATCCCAATAGCGGCCCATCTTTCCAATGCTCCAATACTCCGGTTCAAGCACCCTGACCTCTATTGCCCCAAAGGATCCCACTCTTCTGGCGTGCCTCCGGTAGTCCAGCAAGGTGAGAGAAGACCACCGCTCGACCGATTCGGCGTACTGGGCCCCCAGGCCTGTTTTTAAACTGGCCTTACGCACCGCTTCCTCGAAATCATCCCAAGGGGCAGGAGCGTGGGAAACAAACCTTACCTCAAAGTCCACGTCCAGCGTGGGACGGGCACCCCCCAAAATCAGGGCGCCTGCTCCTCCCAGCAAAAAAACCTGGGTGGGGTGCTTCCAGTACCTGGACACCTCCAGAAAGAAGCGGTCCACCATTTCCCTTTTCATGAACGACGCCCTAGGCCCAAGAGGAGATCCACCCGATGGAGGATCTGTTGCACCACGTTCGTCCCAAACCGCCGCTTGACTTCCCTTGCCCGCCGTAAGACCTCCCATCGGCTGCGCGCGTATCGGTCCTTGCCAGAGACCTTGCAAAGGCGCAATTTCTGGATCACCAGCGCTCCCACCTCGTCAGCCATCTCACGTTCCCCGGCAGACAGCCGATCAGAAAAACTCCGGGTCTGTCCGCCGAGAATGCTTCTGGCGATTCGGTCCACCTGCTGGCGGGAAAGCGACGCACCTGCCACCGGCGCAAGGAGGCTTGGCCCCGGTATCCCCAGGGCCGTGGACAACCGAGCTAGGGTCCCAAGGGTGGGCGTCCGCAATTGCCGCTCCAGGGTGGAGATGCTCGCCTGCGTCATCCCCGCCTTCCTGGCCAGGGCCCCTTGGGTAAGTCCGTGGGCCAGCCGGCACCGATGCAGATTTTCCGCAAAGGGAAGCACCATACTACAATTATATCATACTCGATATAAACGATAAATATCCTCTTGCCTAGCGGCGCTGGGCGCGGTAGACGATGACGGCACCGAAGGTCAGGGGCTCGGCGGTCGCCTCGGCAAAGCCGGCACTCTCAAGGCGCTGGAGGACCTCTTGGGGGGGCATGAATTGGAGGATGGAGCGGCGCAGGTAGAGGAAGGGCCAGAGCCGCCCGGTGGTGGCGAGGCCGATGGCCGGAACGGCCGTGGAAAGCCACAGCAGGTGGCCGAGTCTCACGAAAAGGTTCTTGGGCCTTCCAAATTCGAGGAGGGCGATTCGCCCGCCTGGTTTAAGTACCCGATTGAGCTCGGTGAAGGTAGCCGCCAGGTCGCTGACGTTGCGTAGCGCAAAGGCCATCGTGGCCGCGTCGAAGGAGCCCTCAGCGAAGGGGAGCGCCTCGGCCTTTCCCTGGATCGGGCGGGCATGCCAGTAGGCGGCCGGGACCCTCTCGAACTTGTAAGCGGCCAGGCGCAGCATCGGAAAGGAGAAGTCGCAGGCGGCCACCTGCCCCAGCGGCGCCACCTTCTTGGCGCAGCGGATGGCCAGGTCTCCGGTGCCGCTGGCCAGGTCCAAGACCCGCATCGGGCTGGCAAGCCCCAGGGATTCGATCGTCTTCCTTCGCCAGGGCTGGTCCAGCCCCAAGCTCGCGATCCGGTTGAAAAGATCGTACCGGGGAGAGATCGCGTCAAAGAGTCGACGGATAAAATTTTGGGTGCCAGGTTTAAACCTGGCACCCGTTTCCTTAGGCCTACTTGCGGTTGGGGGTGAGGGTGAGGAGGCCGTTCTTGTCGTCAAAGGTGATCTGGAATCGCTCAAAGAGGTCACGCCTTCCCAGGAGGTTGAAGTCAAGGTCAAACCCTCGAGGCACGCCGAAGGTGATCGAAAGCCGCTGGCCGGCCAGCCGAACCCAGAGCCGGTGCAGACTGATCTTCTGGGTTTGGCCGCCTGAGGTGGTCACCGCCAGGCGCCGGGCCTTGATCCGCATCAGGCCCAGCCGCCGGGCGGTGGCGACCGTCAAGATGCTGTAGGCCGCCCCGGAATCGACGTAGGCGAAGATCCTGCGCCACCTCTTCTTGGCCCGGACCTCGATCGGGACCACGGGGGACAAGGCCCCCCGGTAGCGGCGGTAAGGAAACCGAAAAACCGGCAAGAAATATTTCCAAAACATCGGCTCCACGATACCACGCCAGCGTAGAGGGTGCCAGGTTTTAACCTGGCACCCTTTTTAAGTGACCGCTTGGATGGCGGCGCGCGTTTCGCGGCACAGGTGACGCAACTCTGCGGCTGAAATAGCCAAGGGGGGCATTAGGACGATCACATTTCCCAGGGGCCGAAGGAGGATGCCCCTACCCCGCAGGTGCTCGCAGACCCGGGTCCCCATCTGGGCCTCCCAGGGGTAGGGCTTTCGGGTTTTCTTCTCTTTGACCAGCTCGATGCCGGCGATCAAGCCTCGTTGACGAACCTCCCCCACGTGGTCAAGTTCCTCAAGCCTCGCCATCTCCTCGGCAAAGAGCCGAATCTTGGGTTGGAGGTGCTGGAGGATTTTTTCTCTCTGAAAGATCCTCAAATTCTCCAGCGCCACCGCGCAGGCCAAGGGGTTTCCGGTGTAGCTGTGGCCATGGAAGAAGGTCCGCCTGGAGGCGTAAGATCCTAGGAATCCTCGATAGACCTGCTCGGTGGTAAGCGTCGCCGCCAGGGGCAGATACCCGCCGCTCAACCCCTTGGCCAGGCAAAGAAAATCCGGGCGCACCCCTTCATGCTCGCAGGCAAACCTCCTGCCGGTGCGGCCAACACCAACCGCCACCTCGTCGGCGATCAGGAAGATTCCGTATCGTCGGCAAAGCCGCTCGACCCTTTTTAACCAGCCGGACGGTTGGGTGATCATGCCGGCGGCCCCCTGCACGAGCGGCTCCACCACCACTCCGGCGATCTCTCGGTGGTGCTTGGCTAATGTTTCTTGAAACGGCTTCAAGCAGGCGATCTTGCAGGAGGGATATCGAAGCTTCAAGGGGCAGCGGTAGCAATAGGGAGAGGGGACCTTGAAGCCCTTAAAGAGGAGTGGGCCGTAAACTTCGTGGAAAAGATCGATCCCGCCCACGCTCACCGATCCGATCGTGTCGCCGTGGTAGGCGTTCACAAAATGGACAAAGCGCCGGCGCCTGGGATGTCTGTTCTGCTGCCAGTACTGAAAGGCCATCTTCAGGGCGATCTCAACGGCCGTCGAGCCGTTGTCGGAGTAGAAGACCCGCTTCAAGCCCTGCGGGGCCATCTGAAGGAGGGCCTGGGCCAGTTCGATCGAGGGGACATTGGCGGCCCCCAAGAGGGTCGAGTGGGCGATTCTGCCGATCTGCCGGCGCAGGGCCTGATCTAGCGCAGGATGCCGGTGGCCGTGGAGGTTCACCCAGAGGGAAGAGACTCCGTCGAGATACCGATTCCCACGGGTGTCGGTGAGATAGGCCCCATCGGCAGACTCGATCACGAGGGGCTCCTTCTCCTGCCACTGGCGCATCTGGGTGAAGGGATGCCAGATCGTCTTGCGGTCCGCAAGACTTAAGCGATGGGGAAGCCTCTGCCGGCTGGAGCGCCAGGAGCGGAGGGCTTGGAGGATCCGGCTCGTTTGAAGATGTTTCGCCACCTTCTCGCAAGAGGCCCTAGAGAGGGCCGGGATCACCCCGAAGATCTTGACCTTGCCCAGGCGCTCGATCACCTCGGGATTGGTTTTCTCGGCAAGGGAGTGCTCCTGGGAGAGGCCATTCATGACGACACCTAAAACCTCCAGTCCTGCCGAATGGGCCGACTCAAGGGTGAGAAGGGTATGGTTGATGGTGCCCAAGCCCGCCCTGGCCACAACGAGGAGCGGCAGGCCGAGCCGGCGGGCCAGGTCGGCCACGGTGTGCCGCTCATTGAGGGGAACGAGCAGGCCGCCGATCCCTTCCACCAGGATGAGGTCATGCCGGGCGGCGAGCAGGCGAAAGGCTTGTTCAATGCGATCGAAAGAGATGGGCAACCCCCTCACCCTGCCCTCTCCCCCTCGAGGGGGAGGGAAAAAAGGTGAGGGGGTGCGCGCAGCCGCCACCCAGGGAGCGACTGGCGGTTTGAAGCGATAGGGCGAGACGAGGTCGATCGGGTCTTGGGAGCCGCTGGCCCGAACCAGGAGCTCAACATCGCTAGAGACCAGGGTCCCATTTTCTTGATGGCAGCCGGTGGCGACCGGCTTCATCACCCCTACATCGATCCCGCGGCGCCTGAGGGCGTGGGCCAAGGCGCAGGCCACCGTGGTCTTGCCGACCTCGGTATCGGTGGCGGTGATAAAAATACCGCCAGTTATCAACAAGAGGTGCCTGGCACCTTTTCTGGCCGCTTGCCCTCTACGAGAAGCTCCGGCGGTGGGGCCACCCCGATGAAATCATCGCCGGACGACATTCCTTGGAGGATCGCGGTGGTGATCGCCCCGGTGGCAGCCGTGGTAACAGAACTTAAGGTGGAGAAGATGGCCGGCACGTTGGCGCTGGCATAAGGGGCCCCGGAAGGGCCGTAGAGTCGAAGCAGCTGGATCGTCTCTCCATAGAGGAAGAGGGCCCGTTCTCTGAGACGTTTGCCCTCTTCGAGGTCTGAGGTACGCTTGGCCGCGTCCAGCAGCAAGAGGATGAAGCCAAAGGCCGCCTCCGGCTGCAGGGTGTGCTGCATCTTCTTTCTGTCCTGGGAGGCCACCAGGACAAAGGGGTCCACAAAGGTTTCTGGAAAATAGTACAGCCCCTCCAGTGCGGGATGTGAACCTTCCTTGGCCGGCAAGGGCCTGTTCGGTTCCCCTTCCAGATGGGCAGGTGGAGTTTGGGTGATGAAGTGCTCCTCCACGTAGCCAATCGCCTTGCGGCTTAACTCCAGATCGTAAGGGAGGAAGACGTGGGCCGCCCAGGTGTTGTTGTCCACCGCCACCGAGGGCAAGCCGTCGGTGCCCAGGTAATGTTTACCGTTGCCCTCCAGGGCAGAGACGAAGTGATCCCCCTTCCAGAAGGCCAGGCGCATCCCGCGAAGGAGCAGATCATGCCGGAAGATGAGTTCTTCGAGAAATCGGTCCTCCTGGGGGGCATGGCGGCGGGTGGCCCGGAAGGCCAGGCGCAAGGTCCCAGCACAGTCGGCATTGTGCTCTAGGATCACATGCTGATAAGGAGCGTTGGGATTCCCCTCGTAGGTCTGATAGCCCATCGCGTCCCCGCGCGCCTCATCTTCGGCATTGTGAAGGCCTGCTCGAATGAGTCCGTACCGAGGGTCTTTGGGATCCATCACCTGAAGGCCAAACAGATATTTTTGGACCACCCGGTTGAGCCACGGCAAGGAAGTCGCATTGCCTGTGGCCAACACGTAGGCGTAGAGGGCGTTTAGGCACCAGGCGTTGGCGCCGGTGGGGCCCCGGGGGTCGATAAAGAGGTCGCCCTTCGTGTTGTAGGAAAAATGCCAGAGGCCCTCGAACCCTTTCTCCTTTTCTCGAAGGGCCAACTGCATGACCCGGCCGGCCTGGTAGCCGGCCTGACGCGGGCGCCCGGCCTTGAGATCCGCGTAGATCGAGAGGGCTACATCGTAGATCCAAATCCGGTTGAACCGGGCGATCAGCCGGGCGTCCGGGTGCTTCGGATCGTCTCGGTAGCTCTTCCTCAAACCCTGGAAATCAAAGCCGATCTGCTCGTTGACGCAGGGCTCGATCAGCATCTGCCCGTCTAAGAAGGCCAACGCCTCTTTGAGGTAAGGCGCGCTACCTTCCATGGGCATGGCAGGTCGCCTCCTCAAAAGCCGCTAAGGCTTTGTCCAGATCCTCTGGGGTATGGAGCGCGGTGACGCTGGTTCGAATCCGGCTCGCCCCCTTGGGCACGGTGGGGGGACGGATCCCTGGGGCAAAGACGCCCAGTTCCAGCAAGGCCTGGGCTAAGGCCATCACCTCCTCATTGCCTCCCACTCGGATCGGGACGATGGGGCTTTGATGAGAGATGGGGTTGAGATTCATGCGCGTGAGTCCGGCCGTCCACCGATCGACATTCTGCCAAAGCTGTGCGCGCCAGTGAGGCTCTTCCTCGATCACCCGCAGGGCCGTCAAGGCCGCGGCCGTCGAGGCGGGCGGTAAGGCCGTCGTGTAGATGAAGGAGCGGGCCTTGTTCCTTAAGAGCTCGATCACCACCTTGGGGCCTGCGACAAAGCCGCCCAGCGACCCCAGCGCCTTCGAGAGGGTTCCCATCTGCAGGATCCCATCGGGAGGGATTCCGAAATGGTCGAGACTGCCCCGGCCCTGGGGGCCCAAGACCCCGGTGGCGTGCGCATCGTCTACCAGAAGCCAGGCCCCATACCGATGGGCCACCTCCACCAGATGCGGCAGCGGGGCGATGTCGCCGTCCATCGAAAAGAGTCCCTCGGTGACCACCAACACCCTTCGGTAATGCTGAAGACGGTTCTTAAGGGCCTGCTCCAGTTGTTCTGCGTCTGCGTGGGTGTAGACCCGAAAGGTTGCCTTTGAAAGCCGGCAAGCGTCGATCAGCGAGGCGTGGTTGAAGGCATCCCCGATCACGAGGTCCCTTGGGCCCACCAACGAGGTGATGATGCCGAGGTTGGCCATGTAGCCGGTTGGAAAAAGGAGGGCAGCCTCTGATTGCTTGAAAGAGGCCAGGGCAGCTTCCAGCTCCTCATGGATCGCGAGGGTCCCCCCCACCAGGCGCGCAGAGCCCGAACCGGCTCCGAATTGGTCCAGCGCCTCTTTCGCCGCCTCCTTCACACGGGGGTGCTGATGGAGGCCAAGATAGCTGTTGGAGGCCAGATGGATAACCCAGTGGCCATCAATCTTAAGCCGAGAGCCCTCCACCGCCTCTACCCTGCGCCAGAAGCGCCGCAGGCCCTGCGCTGAAAGGTCGTCGAGTTCTTGCTGAAGCGCCTCAAACATCCCAAACCCATGGGGGTGCCTGGCACCACCTGTGGATAACTAAGTTTTCAACAGGTGGTGCCAGGCACTAACTGTTGATAACTCGGCTGTCCAGGTTAAAGACTTGGCCGGTGACGCCGGCGCAAAGGTCTGAAATGAGCCACGTCACAAAGGAGGCCACGACCTCGGCCGATGAGAGGGTACCCAAGGCCGAGTCGGCCTTGGCCCTCTCCCAGGCCTCAGCAGGGGCGGCCCGAGTCATCTTGGAATCCACAAAGCCGGGCTGCACCACGTGGGTCGTCACCCCAAAGCGGCCGGCCTCCCGCGCCACCGACTTCAGGAAGCCCACCGTCGCCGCCTTGGCCGCGGCGTAGTTGGACTGTCCCGCCCGGCCAATGGCCCCGGAGACCGACCCGATCGCCACCAGTTTGCCGGCCTTGCGCTGCTGCATCCCGGGAAGCGCGGCCTGGCAGCAGGCCATCAGGCCGGCCAGATGAAGCGAGAGTACCTCGTCCCACTCGCCGTCGGTCAGCTTCATCAAGGTCCGGTCCCGGGTGTTGCCCGCGCAGTAAACCAGGGCATCCAGATGGCCGGCCTTCTGGATGACCTGGGCCACCAGCGCCCGGGCCTGCGCCCGGTCGGTCAGGTCCGCCTGGAACATGACCGCCCCCAACGCCTCCAACCGCCTCGCCTCAGCTTCGTTGCGCAGATAGGAGCCGGCCACCCAAGCGCCGCTGCGCAGGGCCGATTCCAGGATGGCGCTGCCGATGGCGCCGGTGGCGCCGGTGACGAGGATCCGCTTGCCCGAAAGAGATATTTCCATGAACCCGAAAGGTGCCAGGTATCTCTTGTTGAAAACCTAGTTATTCACAGGTGGTGCCTGGCACCATCAGATTTTAGACGGTGAAGCCGAGGTCCTTGAGCATCTGCAGGTCTTGATCCGGCTGCCGGCCGTGGGTGGTGAGGTAGCCGCCGATGATGAGGGAGTTCGCGCCGGCCAAGAAGGCCATCACCTGAAAATCCCGGAGATTAACCTCTCGGCCTCCCCCCAGCTCAAGCCGTGCCTTGGGCAGGATGAAGCGGAAAACCGAAATCGTCTTGATCACCTCCATCGGTGTTGGGGTGGAGTTGGAGGCCAAGGGGGTGCCGGGACGTGGATTGAGGATGTTGATCGGGGCGCATTCCACATCCAGCTCGGCCAGGGCAAAGGCGAGCTCGAGCCTCTCCTGGCGGGACTCCCCCAGCCCCAGAATCCCACCGCAGCAGGCCTCTACTCCGTTGGCCTTCAGCATCCGAATGGTGCGCAGCCGATCCTGATAGGTGTGGGCTGAGCAGATTTCCGAGAAATGGCTCTCGGCCGTCTCCAGGTTGTGGTTGTAGCGGGTCATCCCGGCCTCCTTCAAGGCCAGGAGCTGATCCTCGCTGAGGAAACCCAGGGAACACTCCGGGACGATCCCCACCTCTTCTTTAACGCGGCGGATCGCCTCGCAGACGACCGGAAGATCCCGATCGCTTAGGCCCCGGGTGGCGGTGACGATGCAGAACCGTTTGGCGCCAAAGGCCTTGGCCTGCTTGGCCCGCTGAACGATCTGGTCGGCATTCATGAGGGGGTAGGTGGAGATGTCGGTATTCCAGTGAGAGGACTGCGCGCAGAATTTGCAGTCCTCCGGGCAGTTGCCGGACTTGGCGTTGACCAAGGAACAGAGGTCCACCTCGCTGCCGGTGAAATGCTCTCGGATCCGGGTGGCGTGGGCCGCCAGCTCCAAGACCTCGGGCCAGCTCTCGAAGGCGATGAATTGTTCGGCCTCTGGGAAGGTGATGGCGCCGCCTTGGATGACCCGGTCGGCGATCGGCTTGATCTCAACGTCCATTGCTCTTTCCTCTCAAAAGGTGCCAGGTTAAAACCTGTCACCTTTTTTATTCTAAGCTACGCCGCGTTGAGGAATTGTCAACCAAAATCTGGCTGGCGGTTAACGGTTGGTCTTCAGGCGCCAGATGGCAATCAAGCCCCCTTTGCGGGAGACGTTGACCACCGCCTCCTGGGAGGCCCGTCCCAGGAAGGCGATCCCGTCGGGAGAGGCGGCAAATCCGGTGACCGCATAGGTGGGTTCCAGCGTCACCGACCCATCGGGGTAGGCCACAGGGAAAAGCTCAGCCCGCACCTGGGCAGAACGTTGGACCACATGGGTAAAGGGTCGCTTGAGGGCGTGGGCCAGCTCTCTCTCCCAGGCGGCCCGCGTGACCTGATGACCGAAGACGACTCCTTCGCCTCCATAGGCCCGGTTGGGCTTGATCAACAACGCCTCTTGGTTACGCCGGATGAAGGAGGTGAGGTTCACGCGCTTGCCCTGCCAGTCGGTTGTTTTCCTCTCCCACAAGAGCCGGGTCCAGAGAACGTGCGCCTTAAAGAGGCGCCTCTGGGGCGGCGTGAAGTACCGGCCAAACTCCGGGTTGGTGAAAAGCTCCCAGGTGGATTTGTGGTCGAATTCGCCAGCAATGGAAGAGATCACCTGATTTCGCAGGAAGGCCTCCTTCAGGAGGGGCAGCATGGGGGCCCGGCGTTTCATCTGAAGGAGCTCCGTGATTTCGGTATCCCGGTAGAGGAGATCCACCTTTTTGTCCTTGGCCACAAACTCCCCGACCTTAAGTCGGATCTGACGGGGATCCACCACCACCGCCTCAAGCCCCCGGCGCTTCAAGTAGCGGGCGATCCAGGGGAACTCATCGGTGCCGCTGGCCTCCGATCGATCCTCCACCAGCGCCACCCTTTTTAGCCTCCGGCCGATCGCCTTGGCGTGCCGAATCAGGAGCTTTAAGAGGAGCTCTCGAATGTCGTCTTGGAGCGTGAGGCGCAGGCCTGGGAGCTGCCTCTTGAGGGTTGGCAGGATCCACTCGGCGGTCAAGGCGCAGGTGGCCGGGATGTAATGGATGCCGCCGATCCCAACGGAGTTCGGCTCCAGGAACCAGAAATCTTTCCAGTCGGGTGCGGCAAAGGTAGCGGTGGCATCGATCCGGTCCATCACCGGCTGGGGCCTCTGCACGCCGTGTCGGTTGGCCTCCATGAGCCACGCGTGCTCCTCCGGCGCCAGCGGAACAACTTGGCGAACCTTCGGATTGGCCAGGTACATGGGCAGCAGGCGGCTTAGGGCGCCGCGGAGGATCAGGCAGTGCCGATGGAAGTAGCGCCTCTGGAGGTCGTCCACCACCCAGGGCCGAAGCTGCACGGCGATCACCCGAACCTTCCCCTGGGAGGTAAACATTGACAACCCGTGCTTGATCGAGAGCGCGCGCTGCCGGTGCAGGAGCTCCTGCACCTTGGGCTTGGGCAGCCGAAGGAAGGCAGCGTTGATCGCCTCCATCGCGAGGGCCGGCGTGTAACGCATACCGCGCATTATATCCTGGGGTCAGTTCTTGAATATTGAAATTTTCAACTTTCAAGAACTGACCCCGGCTCCCCCGGCTTGCCCCGGCTTGACAGGGTGGGGCAAAAGCCGTAGGTTAGAGCAACATGTTCGGCCCCAGAATCCGCCCCCTCTTAGAGCAGACGATCCGTTCCTTAAAGCGCCGCGGGGTAGACTACGCCGACGCCCGGTGGGTTCGGGAGCTCTCCGAGGAGA
Organism: uncultured Planctomycetia bacterium; assembly: GCA_964372575.1. Taxonomy (GTDB): domain Bacteria; phylum Omnitrophota; class Gorgyraeia; order 1-14-0-20-64-10; family 1-14-0-20-64-10; genus JACOVG01. Next base: position 998 of record CAYJSX010000010.1, on the reverse strand, counting down.
TCGTGGTTCAAAATGGCGAGCTTCAGCACTTGTCCACCTCCACCAGCGAAGGGGCCTCCATCCGGGTCCTGCACCAGGGGGCCTGGGGCTACGCCGCCGGAAGCCGCTTGGATGGCGAGGGGGTAAGACACACCGCGCTGACCGCCCTGGAGATGGCCAGGGCGATCGCCATCGGTTCCACGGCAAAAACCTCCTTCCCGCAAGCACCCCCATCCCAGGCCCGCTACGAAACCCCCCTGGAGGTGGATCCCTTTCGGGTTGAGCTTTCCAAAAAACTGGATTACCTCCTGTGGGCGGCTCAAGTTTTGAAGGACCACCCCAACATCAAGACCGCCACCGCAACCCTCGAGTTCATCCGAACCGAGAAGTTCTTCACCTCCACCGAGGGATCCTCCATCGAACAGAAGATCACCGAATCCGGCGGGAGGCTGGAGGCAACCGCCATCCTGGGTCACGAGGTTCAGCGCCGCTCCTACCCGACCGCCAACTCCTCGTCGATGGCGCAGGCCGGCTTCGAGTACGTGAAGGGTCTCGATTTCGTGGGCGAAGCCAAAAGGGTGCGCCAGGAGGCGGTGGCCCTGCTTCGGGCCAAGCCCTGCCCCTCGGGGCTTAAAACGCTTGTTCTGCTGCCAGACCAGCTGATCCTTCAGCTCCACGAGTCGTGCGGGCACCCGGTCGAGCTGGACCGGGCCCTCGGCCTGGAGCTCTCCTTCGCGGGCGGAAGTTTTCTCACGCCGGAGCTGTTGGGAAAATTCCGCTACGGCTCCAAGCTTGTCAACATCACGGCCGACGCCACCACCCCCTTGGGCTGCGGTACCTTCGGCTACGATGACGAGGGGGTTGCCGCCCAGCGGGTGCCGATCATTCAAGGGGGAATCTTCGTCGGATACTTGAGCTCCCGGGAGTCGGCCCACCGGATCGGCCGGACCTCCTCCGGGGCGATGCGGGCCGACGGGTGGAACGCGGTTCCGATCATCCGGATGACCAACGTAGATCGG
>CAYJSX010000009.1:15354-16066 GCA_964372575.1 uncultured Planctomycetia bacterium | reverse complement strand
GCCAGATGCTCCCTCTCTCCGACGGTAACCTCGACGCCCTCCTTGAGGAACCGATAGGCGATTAACTCGTCAATCACAACAACATCCTCGAGATCACCCCAGTTGGAGGCCTCCCGGGCCTGTTTGACCACTGCGGTGTAGCCATCCGCGAAAAGAACACCTTTGCGATCCAAGCCGGTCGCCGAAACTCTCTGGGCCCGCCCGCCGGCGGCGAAGACCCGCCACGGGATCGCCTCCCGAAACAAAAAGTCTCTCAGGGCCTGCCCATTAGCCAAATCAACCCCTTGGGCCTTTGCCCTGGCTGCTTGGGTCTGGACAAATCTTGCCGCACGCTCAACCGGGCTGATCCCCAGCTTCTCCGAAACCCCCTGCGGCCACCGCTGGGCCGATACCAGATCCTCGACCCCGAAGAGGTCCTTCACCACCGCCGCCACCTGCGCCTCTTCCAACCCGGCGGCCAATCGTCCCAGGGGTTGAAGCTGGGCCGACTCGCCCTCTCCGATCAGCTCGTAGAGGCCGTCGGCTGAGCGGGGGATCGTTCCGTCAATCAGACCAGGAATAAGGCCGTACAGTCCTCCCAGGCGCTCGTAGCGGTGGTAAACGCCTGCCTTCTCTTGTCTCCTTCCAGCGATCAACAATTCCCCTGTTCGCAACTCGGCCAAGGGACCCAAGATGATTCGGCGGCCTCCCGCCAAGAGCCGCCTGAGCTCTC
>CAYJSX010000009.1:14502-15344 GCA_964372575.1 uncultured Planctomycetia bacterium | reverse complement strand
CTCTCCGAGCAGGTCGGCCACCGAGGAAGTGCCGCCCCTTAATTTGGAAACGATCGCTCCGGCTTGTTCCCCAGAATCCACCTCCTGGGGGATCGGAGCCCTGCCAAGAAACTTGAAGGTGTCGGCTGGAGGGCCTTCCAACCTGGCGAAGGCCTCGTTGAGCTTCTTTCGTTCTTTCTCAGACATGGGGCCATTCCATGGAGAATCGGTGTAATTCGTGTTGAAAACCCAGCATTGTCTCTCCGGAGGAATAAGGTTTCTCAGAATAAAACTCTGGTAGAAGCTCACATATTGGCTTGCGGACCAGCCCTCGGTTTCAAGATTGAGGGTCAGATTGACGTTAACGAAAAAGGGGATCTTTCCTGGATACTGGGCCTGTTTCTCCTGAATGGCCTCCACCACCCCTTCAGGCAAGAGGGTGGGGCCGGAGCTCACCACAAAGCTGGAAGGACCAACCGCCACGAAGCCATCCTCCGTCAATTGAGCCACCGCCTGGAGGAGGCCCGGATGGGCTTTGACCGTTTTGTCAAAACCGATCTGGGTAATCTCGGTGGCTTCCTGCTTCTCTGAGAGGGTGGCAAGGCTGGTCGCTACCTGCCCCACGAAGGCCTTCGTGCCATACGTCGTGATCAGGTTCTGCTCGTCAACCGAATTGGGCAAGAGTCTCACCGGTAAGCCGAAGGCCTTCTCCATGAGATAGAGCCCCACCTCAAACCGGTCGGTATCGGGGGCCGTGAGCTTCCGACCCTCCTTCTGGCCATAGGCCCCCACCGCCATCCAAAGGCCGTCAAAGATGGCATGGCGAGGGCTTGTCCGGGCCAGCGGGTAAGCGGCAGGGATCA
>CAYJSX010000009.1:0-14492 GCA_964372575.1 uncultured Planctomycetia bacterium | reverse complement strand
CAGCATTCAACAGCTCGATCGTCCAACCCACGAGCTCTGTGGTGTCCGGATTCTTTTCCCAGTCGGCGTGGCCATGGACATACGCACGGATGAGGTTCACCACTCGCTCTTCCAGGGTCGTTCCAAAATCGTCGCTCCAGCGGTTCGTAAATGCTCCGGACGGCTCCAGCACCTCGTTGGCGAAATCCTCTGGAAAACACCCCTTGAAGATCGCGGTGATGTCACCCACGCGAAAGACCGGGTGGCCTACGACGTTCTTAAGTCCCTTCGCCTGCTTCTGGGGATTTCCCTCGGCCATGTCCACGGTTCGGCCGCCATTGTCAGACCCTGTGGCCACCGCGGCAAAGCGTTTACCCTTGGTTTTTGGATTCTTTCTGAGGGCGCGCAGGTTGGTCAAGGCGCTGCTGCCCCCGCCAAAGAGAAGGGCATAATATTTCTCCAGCGACCTTTGTTCCCAGACAAAGCCCGCCGCCAGGTCCTTGGCATCCCTCCAATACACCTTCCAGCCACCCTCTGGGTTCTGGGGTTTAGCCGTCCTCAAGAAGCGTTGAATACCATCTTGGCTGAGGAGACCTTGGACCGCCTGGTAGGTAGAGACGCCTAAGGCCCGGGCCCGGGCGGTCACCAATCTCTCAGCGGTCTCCGGGTCACCAAAGATCTTAACCAGGGCTTGGAAATTAGTGGTACTTTTCCAAACCTCTCCCCCTGGTGGAATGATGGAAAGGACGGCACGCTGAAGGAGATCCGCGTAGCTGGCCTGGCGACCCTCCTCCAGGCCGGAGAGGGCCTCTTCCAGGCCCACCTTGGCTTTGCCCGCGACTCCTTCCGGACGCAGGGTGGGCTGTTTGTCAAAGTTCCTGGTATCAGCCCAAGCAAAAGCCGGAAGAATCTGGGAAAAGACGAGCGCCTGGATGAGGATCCAGGCGCTTAGCCGGGAAACCGCGGTGCCAGGATTTATCCTGGCACCGATCCCTTTACGTCTCGTCCCCAGTAGAGACCTGACCCAATTCATAGGCATAGCTTTATGCCGCGGAGGCCAGCGCCCCTGTCACTCTTTCGATGAAGCTTTGCCAAATCCCGGCCTCGGCACGGCTTAACTCAATGCCGAAGAGGTTGTGCAGGATGAGCTGGATCGTCTGGTCAACCCGCCGAATCAGCTCAACCACCTTCATGCCCCAAACCTCCTTGAGCCAGAGACTGGCCGCCTCCACGGCCGCTTCCACGGTGGGTGTCTCCTCCAAACCTACCTGGAAGATCTGGGCAGAAGCGACGCCGAGCTCCTCAAGACCTGCCTTCTGGTCTCTTGTCTGAACCACAAAGGCCACAGGAACCTGGCCAACCGGGGTTTTGACGTGCGAGAGTGCCACCCCAAGGGCCAGGACCTCCGGTTCCTCCAGCCCCACAGCGATCACTCCGACATCTGCTTTTTGCGACACCGCCTCCGGCAGCAGGAACCCTTCCTCCTTCAACCCAGCCCAATCCCCCTCCTCCAGCCCGGCGCCAGGTTGAGCCGGAGCAGCGGCCAGCGCGGGAACCCACTGGTAAGTGCCGTTGCCTTCCTTTTCGCCGTCATACAAAGGTTTATACTGCCAGGCCCCTTTTGGAAAAGTCGGCTGGTCCTTACCCTGTTCGAAGGCCATCTGCCAGCGGCCATCCAGCTCGTCATTAAGCCCGGCATCCTTGAGCGCCTTTCCCATCACCCGATTGACGACAGGGCGCTGCTCATGCGGTGTGGCCTTGATCGTCTTGCCCAGTACCATCCGCATGATGTAACTCACCAGCTTCTTGGTCATGGCCGCAGGGGCCGAGCCCGGCTTCTTTCCCTGCCAGAAGCCAAAGGGCGGAATGTTGGTATTGGCCGGGATCTCCTCCTTCACAAAAGAGCCAAACCCGGTTGTTACCCCATCACGGACCAAGAGGTTGGCGGCGGTCATCGTGGTAATAAGCTTAATGGGATTCTCGGGTGTGCCAAAATAGCGGCTTCCGGAGCTCAAGTTCGTCAAATTGTCCAGTTCCAAAGGAGACATGGGATTGGGATCCGGAATGTTCGGTGTGCGCACGTGGTAGACGCGGGTTCCGGCAAGGTGATGGCTGGTGATGGAGTCGCCAAATACGCTTCCCTCTACAATCGATCCCACCGCGCCATTGCGGCCAATGCCGGTATCTTTGATCCTGGCGTAGGGCTCTAAGGTCGTCTTCGCGCCCATCACGCTGGAATCCACAACCGCGTGGGTGGCTTTTACTCCCTCGTGGAATTGAACGGGCAGCGACCTTTCTTCGGACGATCGGATTGCTTCAACGGCGGTCAACTTCGCCCCGCGCTCAACGAGAATTCTTTCCTTTGGATCTCCGCGAAGGACGGAGCTTCTCACCTCAGCCCCATCGGCCAGATAGGTCCCCTCCACCACCGAGCCCCAGACGAAGACAGTCGCGCCGTCAGGGATATGAACGCCGTTTAATCTGGCCCTGGCCCCGATGATCTTGACGTCCCTGCCGATCACGCTGTCCGGTGAGATCTCTATCCCCTCCGGAAGGCCATCCAGATCCGCCAGGTCCTGCTGGGTAAGAAGCTGTTTGTCCTTCCAGTCGTGCTGTGTAGGATCGTCGGTGGCCGTCAGCTCTGCAAGAGAGAAGCCTTCATCCTTGACCTTCACGCCATTCTCTGCCAACTGGGCTAACTGGATGTCGTACTGCTCCTCAAGATTGGCATTCTTTTCCAGATGGGCGATCGCCTTGCCGGTTTCCAGCGCGTATCGGGGAAGCTGATCAATCTGCCAGAGGGCCTCGGCCTTCCTCTTGGCATCCCAACCGGCAATCTGGGCGTGAAGCTCTACCTGTTTGCGCATCTCGGTCAGGATCTCGTTGATCGCGCGCCCGGCATTCTTGAAGACCCACAGCGGATCGCTCAGCTTGGAGCTCAAACCTCGCCTGGCGGAACCGGGCGCCACCAAACCCCAAACCTCTCCTGAAGCATCCTCTGGATTCTCCTTCACCGAATAGCTGAAGGGATGCAAAGCGGTAAGCTGGGCATAGGGCGTCTTCCGGTCCAAAGACTCTGCCCGGAAGAAATCCTCCGGGTTCTCAAAATCTGGGTGGACCCTCCAGATGGTGGTAACGCGGGGGCCCATGATCGAGCCGGGGAATTTGACGCCCTTGCCGTGGCGGCTGGAGGTGAATTCCTTGCCCGGCTTGCCCGTCCCATCGTAGCTGGCGTCAATGGTGCTGAAGCCTTGGATAACGACCGCTGGAATGTCCTGGACGGTAACAAAGTGCAGGTCGCCATTTTGATCCACCCATGCCCGGCGGATCAGGTTTGGAGACAACTGCTCGTTGTACGACTCGGTGTCTATGGTGCGGCCCCAGCCAATCCAGCATTCGGAAAGTTCGGTCGGCGCGCCATTCTTGGTTTCAATGGTGACGTTGTCCTCCGTGTGGGTCAGCCCCACCTTGGCCCGGACAATCCGGTTCTTCTGCCCAATCTGGGAGTTGCGGATGGAGCCGCCGTAGACATAAGACCAGGCGCCAATCGTCGCATTCACGATTTCGGCCGGCTCCCCGTCAACACCGCGGCCAATGATGGCGTTCTCCCCGATCACCGTCTGGGCAACCCTGTCCACCTTATAGGTACCGCTCCAAGACCAGTCATCCGCCAGGGAGCGGTCGGTCCGGACAATCGCTCCAGTGATGCTACCCCCCCGGATATCGGCATCTTCGATTAAGCTCGCGTCAATAACAGCCGCCGCAGCCACCCGAGTGGTCGCTCCGCGCACCAGCGCGCCATTTTTGACGCTGGCCCAAGATTTGGTGCCTGTTTTTTCATCTTCCTTTGCCGCAAATCCCAGCACCGCTTCGGGGGAAACCCACCCCTTCTGCGGCGTCAAGAAGAGGCGCATCTTCGCGTCCCACCGCCAACCGCGCTCCTGGGCCGCCTGTTCCACCTCTGCCGCCGGCTCCGCCCCGGGATTGAACGTCGCCTCCTCCAACCCAGCCGATGCAGGAGCAACAGCAATAACGGGTGCACGCCCATCGGCGATTTTTAAGTAGAGGACCTCCAAGGCGCGATAGATCGTACCCAGATCGTGCCCTAGAAGAGCCAGTTCGCGTGCAGATTTTTGGGTCTCTGTTGCATAGAGGGTGTCGGAAGCGATATATTGGAGGGCCTTTTTAAAGAGTTCCAGGGGGGTGGGTTGGGGATTGTTAAGGAACGCGTGAAATTGCCTTTCCGGATCTACCGGATTGTTGGGATCTTTAAGGAATTGAAGCATCGCCGTTTTTCCCTCGGTCGAAAGGGAAGCAAAGTATCGAGCTTGTTGGCAAAGGTTATAGGCCTCCTTGGCAGCATCCCACACCCCCTCCTTGACGGAGATGGTCGAGGGGACTGCTTCCCCTCCCACCAATTCATGGAGCGCTTCATCTTCCAGTTGCATCCAGGCGAGATCTAAATTGAGCAAGAAGTGGACATCCAGACTCAACTGCTTGTCGGTGCGATGGGCAAAGGCGGCTCCGCCCAAATGCACAGCCAGGATGGTTTCATCCGGTAAAGAGGGATAGGCCTTTTTTAACCGGTCGCGCAGTGCTTCCAAGCTTTCAATGGCTTTGGCCAGATATTGCTGGATCACTTCATCCGCAGAGATAGATTCGGGCAAGCCCAGGATCCCACGTAAAGTGGTCACCGCCGTTTCATCTCTTGAGAGAGAAGCCTTTCCCTCTTCTCGAGGCTGCCCTACCTGTTCGTCTGTTCGAATATCTCCGATCTTCAGGGACAATAGAGTAACGGGTGCCATCCGCCGGTAGCCAGCGGCCATCGAAACCGCCCCAAAGTTGGTAACAATTTTGGCCAGACGCCACACGCGGTCCATCTCCGCTCGCAGCATGGCACCGGGCGTCCGCAGACCGATGAGGCTGGGGACAAAGAGGTTGGCTTCCTGCTCCGCCCGAAGGATCATCTGTGCGATGGAGTTGCCACTCTTGAGGTATTGCCCTCCTTCGAAATTTCGTTCAAAAAATTCCACGGCTGTCCTGGTCTGGGCCGTCCGAAACTCCTCTCGATCAGTCCTGTGGGGCTGCACGGTGTAGGTTCCAATGATCTCCGCGGGGTCTTTAAGAAATGGTGGAAAGTTGCCACCAAGAAGGTCCTCAGATGCAAAAAGGCTATTTGCTTCTTTCGCAATTTCTTGACTCAAGACGTCATAGAGTCTTGCGATCCATTCGTTCCAACTGGAGAAGCGGGCGTGAGCAAGCACAAAGGCCAACACCTGCCCTACCTTGGTCATCAAGATGGGCTCTCCCCGCGGAATCTGAATGGCCGCGTCTGCCCAGGGTGGCGGGGCATCCCCCTTCTTTCCGGGAGTGACCGCCAGGATAAGGTTGTCTCCTTGGGGATAACGCCTGCGCAGCTCTTCGTACATGGCAGGTTCCTCCGGCCAGCGGTGGGTTTCCCCCGATGAAAGGACAATGATTATTTTTCCGCTACGCAATTTGTCCCGCCCAGTCTCATCCTGTGACTGCACGTCGGCTGCCTGCGCAGAAGCTACCTCATCCACCAGGAGCCACTGCAGGACCACCCGCTCCAGTTCTCCGCCATTGGGAGTAGTAAAGGTGATGTCCGCCCGATAGGTGTGCATCCCCCCTTCCCGCTCAATTCCTTCCCTTCGCATGCGTCTTAAGCGCGTATACGCGTCGTCAGACAAGGGTTGGATGATCTCGTTCGATCCGGTCCCCTCCAACTCTGTTTCCTGGGCAATGGCCACTATCATGCCGGGTTCTTCTTGTTTCCAGAGACCCCCGGGGTTATTGCTGGCGCGCGAGGGCACCTCATCAAACACCTTTTTCTTGGTATCCCCATAGGTCGGCGCAGAACGGGGAGGAACATGGGCAATAACGAGGTCGCCAAAATGCATCCCTCCATAGAGACCGTGGCTTAAGATGTTTGGGTCGTTGGAGATAGCAGATCGGCCCAGGGCGGCTCCCAGGGCGGGGGCGCAAACATCGGAAACCGCCTCCAGCGTGCCCTTCCCGAGGACCCAGGTGGAAAAGTTTGGCCAACCACGGTTCCGCATATAGTCCAGAAGCCGCTGGCGGGCCCTGCGGTTTCCGTGACCGGAATTTTCTTGCATGGACCGAACTACGGCTTTAATGCCCTCTACCTGTCTGCTCAAGCCCGCGATCTCATTTTGAACGTCCTGCTCAGAAAGCTCCTTTCGCTTTCGCGCCATGTCCAGAAACAGAAGTTCTAGAACTGTCATGTGGGCCAATAAGGCAACCGACTTTTCTCCCTGTACCCGCACCACGTTCTTCAGCTCATTGATGCCGGGGGTTTTTCCTACTGCGTCGGCGTTAGAGACGACCAACCAATATCCTTTCTCGTCAAGCTCCTTGAGGTAGCCAACGTGGGTGGAAGTTTCCGGCTGAACTGCCACGACCAAGCTTCCAGGCTTGGGATCCAAGAGGCGCAGACTCAGCGCGTCTTCGTATGTCGTAAACCGAATGGGCACCTTGGAGGTGGCCTTGAACTTCTCGGCAATGAATTTCATGGCAGGTACATCCATTCCACGACCTATCAGGACAATTTCGTCCAGCACTGTCTTTTCGGATGGTAATTCGGTAGGAATATTTGGCAGTGCGCCTTCCGTATACCAATTTAGGTTGGCGCTCACGGCTCCTGCCGTCGCGTTATAGTTGACGGGAGACTTCCAGGCTGTGCGGCGTCCTGCTTCTGCCGAGTAGCCGTTTCCCAGAAGGACATTCAAGGGCAGCCGGGTATAGGGCAGCCGTACCTCTTCCGACCCTTTGATTCCTGACTCCAACATAGCGGCTCTTTCTTTTGCGCCATTAGCAGTCATGATCACATCGGTGCGCCGAAAGAGCAGGGGTCCACCCGTTTTTCCGGTAACCCGATCGCTCTGCCCCTGAACATAATTCAACAGGGCCTGAACACCTGGATGGAGATTGGGATCTCCCAGGATATGGTCGACATCGTGGACCACCTGGTCCAATTCACCGGGGATTTCTTTTCCACCTACCTCCCCTGTGGCGAATCGATGGTACCCCTCGAGGGTGGCCTGGGCCTCCTGCCATTTCTTGGGCTGATCGGCTTCAGGGGCTAACGCGGCTTTACGATCCATTCCTATCTGACCTAAGATGTATTGCCCATCTTAGGTAACGTTGGAAGCCAGTGCCTGCTCAATCGTACATTGGGTCACGAGTGTGCCTCCGTACTGAGAGGTAAGGGAATCAAGCGGGCTCCCCTCCACATTGGTCAAGGCGATGACCGTTGCCCCAACCTCCTTGGCCCTTCGGGCTACCCAGGTGGCTGTTCCGGTGCTTCCGGACTGGGAAATCACGATCACCGCGGTGTCCTGATCCACATAGGGTGGCCAAGCGGTCCGAACGGCATCCGATTGGTCCTTGGCGTTAAATTGGCCGTGGACCGTCTGTCCGCTTTCGATCGCATTAAAAGAGCTGCCGGTCCCAAAGGCAACGATTTTCTTCGCCGGCTTCCCGCCAATCCCGAAAAGGGCCCTGCGGCCTTCTGCGGTCAGGCCGACATAGTCGTTTTTCAAGGACTCCATCACACTGGTGGTCCGCTTATGGGGAAAGAGGTGTCTTAGGGTATGCCAGAGAGAGCGGCCTCCCATTCGGTATTCCCAAACATAGGCGGGAAATTGGTTATACGCCCCCAGATCTAGGATGTCGTTCCACCGCACCTCCTCCGTTTTGGGCTCAACCGCCTGGGGCACACCCACGAAGGCAGGGAACTCCGTAACCTGTAAATTGGGGCTGGATACACAAACCGACCATTCACCCATCGTGTGCGCCCGAACCTGCCCGTTCGCCATCTGGATTACACCCGGTGCTACCACCACAGGCTCTCCGATAATCTTGCCCACACCCTTCTCTGGAGCCGCCCCGTACAACTCGGAAGTGGCGATTAGCCTGTTCACATTTCCCGAGCGATCATAACCCCAAGCCAGATACGAAGCCGTCGAGGTAGGAATTCCCCGAACAACCGTGAGCCCATTGTCGTCGTGGATACTCCGGATGTTAAGAGAGAAATTATTTCCTTTTCCGCTGAATCTTCCATCTTGTTGTTCCTCCCCAAAAACAGAATCTTTAACGGACAGGCCTTTTTCTTCCAATGCGCGGTAAAATGCCTGGGCCAAGAAGGGGACTCCTAACCAGTTAGGTACGGCATCAAACCGAGAAGGGTTCGCGATGGCGGCCTGAATGGCATTGGCAATGCCCACCGAAACGGTCGGGGCTTCGTCATCTGGGATCGTGAAATCTTCAGGATCCATATTGAACTTCTGGAGTGTTTCTGCAATCACCTTCTTCTGGCTTTCCTCTCCCGTGGTAAGAATGATGGCTGCCTGCTTTAAGGCTTCGATCATCTCCAGAACCCGCAGAAGCCTCAGGGCAGCAACCTGGGATTTGGCATAGATGATTTGGCCGTGTTGGTCCTTCTTTGGCTTTCCTACAGAATCTTTCTCTTGCGCCAAATCACCCAACAGATGGAGAACAGCCTCCGAATCGGTAGTCCCCTCAAAGGTTTCTCCGAGACTTTCCAGGACCGGGCGGATGACATCGAACGCCTCCACGTCCCCATTGTGGGAGAGGGTAAAGCCGTGCCAAAGCCAATGGTGGGCATTGTCCGCAGAATAGCCGCCCTTGGTCGCATAGCGGTCGTGGCCCCAAGCGCCTAAAAGGATGGCCCAGTTCAGTATCCCCTTGGGACCATGGCGGCTCTTGATGAGTCGGTTTCCTGTTCGCTCATAGGTTTCGATCAAGATGTTGTCACCATAAAGGAACTTCACCCATTCCTCAACGGCATCCTGCATCTTTCGATCCCTCAACCCCAGGTTAGCCGTTAGTCCTCCCACACCGCGGGATGTTCCCCAGAACCGCAGGGCCTCCGGGGTGCCGTCTTCTCTGAAAATCAGTCGGACATTCCCGGTCTCGGCTTGACTCTTTAGAATCTCAGCCAGCTTCTCTTTTGAAAGGCTTAGGGAGGCGAGGGGAATCTCGAAAAGCTCCGCTACTCCAAAATTGTCATCCCCGCGGACCTCCTCCCGTCCAAGAACCCGGTCCACCACCCCTTCTGGGTTTATGGGCTCCCCTATCCATTCGTAGAGGCTCCTGGGGCTATCCAGTGACAAGCCTTTCTCAAAGACCTCTCCAATCGAACCCCTTGCCCATTCCGGCTGAAGAACAACTACTCCGGCAACTCCGCAGCAGCCGGTCACCTCCTCAAGCTCGAACTCCTTCGCCAAGCCAAGGCCCTTGGGAAGGCTTTCCCCGAACTTCCCCTCTCCCAGGGAGGTTTCCACCAGGACGGTCAGGTTCCATTGGCGGTTTCCCTCAAGGAATGCCGCCCGATTGAATTTTCTGTCCACCCTGAAGGTTCGATCCCTGTCCAAGAGGCGGACTCCACCGTCCGCCGCGACGAAGAACTTGATGAAATGAGGCATCCCTTTTCGGTTCACCGCGACCGTAACCGACCGGGCAAGGGCTGATTTGCCTTTCTTGCTTTGAAGAAGGCCTAAGATCTGATTTAGGATTTTTTCGTCATTTCTTTCAGTCAGTTTGACACCGTATGCGTTTCGGCCTTTGCCACCGCTGCGCGCGCTTTGGAGGGCCCGGATCTCATTCAAGTCGTGGATGGCGGCCCCCTCCGGGCTGCGATGACGAATCTTGTCATGCTCAAGGGCGTGACGGACCCGCATGATGGCCTCATCCCATGCCAGCTCTTCCGTATTCACACGCGGGGCTTCCTCGACCGCGTGGCGGGTGACGTAAGCCCCGCAAGCTGGACAAAGAAAGTTCTGGGGGGGCGTTGACTTTAAAACGGCTTGAACCTTCTCGTCGCCCGGCGCCAAGAGGGCTGCAACAATGAGGTCCCACGATTGGCTGTCCTTGGGGAGTTCCTCCTTATGCTTCTTAAAAAGGGCATCCAAACGACGGATGGCGTTCCCTTCGGTCGCCAAGGGATTGGCAGAATCCCATCCCCCGCTCGCATCTGTCCAGATCTTATACTCGGACCACTTGGAGACAATCTTGTCTACCTCTTCGGGTAGCAGCGGTGCCGCAGGAGCCTGCTGAAGGACGGCCTCCTCCAGGCCGGCCTTGTCCATCTCCGGGCGCAGGGCGAGGGCGGGGGAGGCCCTTCGACCCTGCTCAGGACTTGCCAAAAGAGGGCAAGCTTGGGTAAACCCCGTTAGAAAGAGTGGCTGTAACGGGACGGGGCTTTCTAACGGGGGGGTAAAGGTAAACGAAAGGATAGTAAGGAGGGCGAAGAAGCGGCGAGAGGGGTTCCCTTTTCTAAGCGACATTAAATTTCCTCCCTTGGACATGGTATCCTTTACTTGTGGAGTTAAGTCTCAGCAAGACAAAACGACGGTATTTGGCAGCGCGGGGCGATCATCGGACGGTCGGTTGAGTTTATCATCTCGATTGTTCTCATAGGTCAATTGGTGACAAACCGTCTGAGTTTAAAGGTCCTTGTGGGTACGGGAATTGCCATAATCTTCTTAACGGTAGTTGGAGCTTGGCTAACACCGGATGATTGAATCGAGAAAGGAGAGCTTATGAATGAGCTGGCTGTTTTGATTCCTGTCGCCGCTCTTGCCTTGGTTGGATTGGCTGCGGCGCTCATCGTCTGGCGGCAGGACCGCCCGAAGGCAAGGCACCCATAGGCAGGCCCTTTTAGCACCTCTGTCATCGCCCGCATATCCCCTCTCACAAACCGCACCCCCCTTAAAGTCCGCGCCGCCTTAAGCCGCTACCAAGGCTTCTGTTAAGGTAACGGAAAGGATCATAAGCCCGGCGAATAAGCGGCGAAAAGAACAGCGGTTCATGTGACCCATGGTTTAAGTCTCCTCGTTAAGGGTGTCAGGTTAAAACCTGGCACCTACCCTCTAGGCTTACGTGGCGTGGGCCTTCTCGTGGACCTCCATCCGATCCGAGAGCTTCACCACGTCCTTCCGATAGGACAGTCTCTGGATTCGTCGCCGCAGCGCCGAGACTTCTCTCCGCAGTGCGCGGATCTGATCGGCATTCGAAAAACCATCGTCCCGAAGCATCCTCATGGCTTCTATGAGCGGTTCGGCGAACGACGACACCTTCGCAGATCTATCTTGCGTGCGTTTCTTCATGCGCCTTAAGCCGCATAGAAACTTCCTTAAGAGCCTGCTCGACCAGGGAGAAGCGTCCGTTCATCTCGGCTCGAAGCCCCTGGAACCCCCGCTGCAACTCTTGCTGAAACTGGTCATACCTCTCGAGCAGCAAGTCGAGTTTGGAGTTGACCTCCTCGTACAGGATCTCGTAACGCTCCTTCTTGCCAAGTCCCTTTCTCTGCGGCATGGCTACTTTTTGGTGACCTTGGCTGCTTCGGCCAAAGCCACGGGGCGAAACTCGGAGGCGATGTCCACGGTCTCCTCTGCCTCAGGGGCGGCGCTCGCGCGCAGGTCCGGCGTCCCCGGAATTCCCAGCTTGCGGCGGTACGGCTCGGACATCGGGACGTACGTCTCCTTTAAGACCCGGTGGTACTTTTCGGTATCGGCGGCGGTTACCTTGCCCACCTTGGGGGCCACCACCGCGTAAGAAACCTTCCGATCTTTAAAGAGGCGCTCAAAGACCGGGGTGTGGAAGCCCCCGGCAATCAGAACGGCAAAGGGGACCTTGAACTCTTCGATCCTCTTTAGGGCGTTTTCCACCATGGCCAGGTCCCGCTTGCGGGCCACCTCGTAGAAGCTGGACATCGCCGGCTTGGCGGCATTCAGGGGGCCAGGGGTCAGGGCAAAGGTAAGGGGCGGCTTCTGCTTGGCGCCGAGGGCGCGCAGGGCGTCTGCCCATTTGTCCGGTCTGAACTCCCCCTTGTGGGTGGAGTAATAGTCGTAGCTGTCCGGGGTGAGCTTGAGCTCCAAAAGGTCCCCGAAGACCGAAACATCCTTGGCGATCCGGGCCAGCTCCTTCTGCTCTTTGGTCTTGAAGTAGGCCCCCTTGACCCGGTCGCTTAAGTTCTCCACCTCGGAAAAGAGGGCGGCGTGGTCAATCCCCTCAAAGAGGCCCAGGTACTCGATGTACCGGGCCAGGATGGGATACTCGGTCGCCTGCCCCGGCCGAAGGTGGCCTTTTAAGATTGCGTAGAAGGTGGCCGGCGTGATGAGGCCGCTTTTTAGCTCGAGGCTTTGCTTGAGCAGGGCATCCATCTCGGCCTTGGGCAGGGCGCGGGTGAGCGATTCCAAGAAGCGGGTCCGCTCTTTCTCCACCTGCTTGAAATCGATCTGCCCCTCCAGCTTCGAGGCCGTGAGGAAGCTCACCAGGTTCTGATATTCCTGCGCTGTGGGTTCCACCTTGACCTTCTTGGCCTCCTCGGAAAGCTCCTGGTAGTGGGTGGCCAGCGGTATCCGGCCATCCTGAACCGCTTCCTCTTTAAGCTCCAGGGCCTTGACCGAATCCGGATAAAGCCTCTCCTTGAGGGCCGCCACCGCCTTGCGAAAGCCCTCGATGGCTGTCAGGGCATTCGACTGGACCTTCTCCACGTTAAAGAAGGCCTCCATGTTCTGGTCGTAAAGCTCTGGCTTTTCAATGCCGTAGACGGTAAAGGGATAATCGGAGGTGAGATCCAGGTAATTCTCCCCAGAAATCTTGCCGGCCTTCAAAAACTCTTCGGCCACCTGCTTGCGCTTCTCCAGGGGGGCGTAGGCGCGCATATAGGAAAGGGAGTCGTTGCGGGAGCCCCCTTCCACCAGAACAAGTGAGAGGGCATGGTGGAGGATCAGGTGTTCCAAGATCCCGCTTAAGTGCTTCTGGGCCTCGTAGTTGGCGTGGGCATCCTGGACGTGGATCACGATCGGCTCTTTGGCGGCGAAGGTCTCCTTGATGGTCCCGTTCCGGGTGGGGATGCGCAGGTTCTCCAGGGTCAGCGGAACCGGCTCCGGAGGGGCTTCGGGGCGGGGGGTAGATTCGAAGGAGGGGGCGGTGGTGGGATCCTCGACCTTGCCGTGTTTCTCCCAGAAGCTTTTCTTGGCCTTCTCCTCCTCGGGAAAAACAGCGATAAGCGGTAAGCTGTAAGCGGTAAGAAAAGCAGCTATAAGCGATAAGCTGTAAGCTGTAAGAAAAGCAGCCTTAAGCTGTAAGCGGTAAGCTGTAAGAAAAACAGCTATAAGCCGTAAGCTATAAGCGATAAGCCAAGACATTCTTTGCTTACCGCTTAAGGCTGAAGGCTTACGGCTGTCCTTAGGAGCTTGGCGTCGGTCGGAATTGATCATCTCATGAGAAGTATACCTGCCTGTACCCAAAAAATCAAGTATTTAAACTAGATTTTATCAACTCTAACATTTACCGTTACTCTTAACTAACGGGCCAGCGCGACGGTGCGTCCTCTGTCAAAAGAGGGCAGAGGGTCGGACTTGCCCAAGGTCACCTCCACCCGGTGCACCTGGCCGTCCAGATGGGGCCGAATCAAGTTAGAGCTCTGAGCCACCCCATCCACCGCGATCTCTTTAACTCCAAAGGAGACCCCGTGAGGATTTTTGATTGTGATCTCGTAGGTGGAGCCCCGGAAGGGCCGGCGAATGGTTGCCCTCTTCCAGTGCCTGGGGATGCACGGATCGATCAAAAGCCCCTCAAACTCCCGCCGGACCCCCAGGATCCACTCGGTGGCGGCGATGAACATCCACGGGGCGGTACCCGTATTCCAGGTGAAGGCCCCTTCCCCAAAGCGGTCCTCGGAGCCAGGGCCGACGACGTATTCGGCCCAGACGTACGGCTCCACCTTGTACTGGGAATGATCCTGTTTGGCCTTGGCCATCGGCATGAGCTTGGAGAAGGTGTCGTAGGCCTCCTGGGCCCGCTTGATCGTGCAGTCGGCCACCACCTTGAAGGCGCAGGCGTGAGAGAAGACCGCGGCGTTCTCCTTGGTGCCGGGCGAGAAGGAGGTCACCCGGCCGATCCCAGGGTTAAAGGCGGTGTAGCTGGGCAAAAAGAGGGCCGGCCCGTAGGGGGTGTCCAGGTATTTGTCGATCTTCTCCAGGATGCTGGCCAGTCGCTCCGGCGGGACCACCCCGGAGAGGATCGCCCAGGTCTGGGAGTTCAACGGCACCTTTCCTTCCTCGTTTTCATTGGAGCCGATCTTCAGGCCCCCATCGTTGAAGGCGGCCAGATACCAGGCCCCGTCCCACCCCACCGAGTTGATGATCTGGGTGAGGGTCTGGGCCTTTTCCTGCATCTCTTTGGCCACCGCCTCGTCTCCCAGAACCACCGCCAGCTCTTCGATCTGCCGGCAGGCCCGGACAAAGGCCATCCCCAACCAGATGCTTTCCCCTTTTCCCTTGATCCCCACATGGTCGTAGGCGTCGTTCCAATCGGCATGCCCGATCAGAGGCAGGCCATGCTCCCCACGGGCCCCGTAGAGCTAGCGGACCGCTTGGAGGATGTGCTCGTAGACGGTGGCCGAGCCGCCGTTGTGGAAAGGAATCTCCTTTTTGAGGAAG
>CAYJSX010000008.1:0-16198 GCA_964372575.1 uncultured Planctomycetia bacterium | reverse complement strand
GCTGGAAGTCCCCGGACCTCATGGTGGTGCCGGCCGCCAGCGGGTCGCTGCTCGTCAAGATCTGGCAGGGCTTCAAGGAGCTTCATAAGCTGGGCCTCATCGAGAAACCCAGGACCCGGCTCTACGCGGCCCAAGCAGAGGGCTGCTCCCCCATTGTGGCCGCCATTCGGGAGGGCTCAGACATCATCAAGCCGGTCAAGCCCAAGACGATTGCAAAATCGCTGGCGATCGGAAACCCGGCCGACGGCTATTACGCCTCCGACGCCGTTCGGGAATCCGGCGGCTGGGGTGCCGCCGTCACCGACAAAGAGGTGGTCGAGGCGATGAAGCTCCTGGGTGAAACCGAAGGGGTCTTTACGGAAACGGCCGGCGGTGTTACCCTGGCAGCGACCCAGCGGCTCCTGGAAGAGAAAAGGATCCAGCGGGATGAATCGATCGTGGTTTCGATTACCGGCCACGGCTTGAAGACCCAGGAGGCGGTCATGGACCACATCGGCAAGCCGATCCGGATTAAGCCCACACTGGATTCATTTGAAGAGACGATGAAGTAGGATGCTTTGGTTTAACCTGCCTGCCGGTAGGCAGGGCAGGCAGGCCTGGCACCCTTTTGAAGGAGGGCACATGGCCATTACCATACGAATTCCAACGCCGCTGCAGAAATTGACCCAAGACCGCACCGAAGTGACGGCGAGCGGCCGAACGGTCGAAGAACTTATTCAGGACCTGGAGCGGCAGTTTCCCGGCGTGAAGGAGCGGCTGTGCGATCCATCCGGCCGCCTGCGCAGGTTCGTCAACGTTTACGTCAACGAAGAGGACATCCGTTTCTTGAAGCAGGAGGCCACCGCCGTCAAAGACGGGGACGACGTCTCGATCATCCCTGCCATCGCCGGCGGATGAGACCGTTTCTTCCAGGGACACTTCTTTGCCTCTCTCTAGGAGAGAAGTGTCCCCAAGAGAAACGGTCTCTTGTTTTCAGATGAAGCTGGCGGTTTTGGTGCTGGACATGATCGTGGATTTCACGACGGGCAGGCTCGGCACACCCTATTCCAAAGCCCTCCGGCCCGCGCTCCGCAGACTGCTGGCCAGCGCCAGGGCCGCTGGCATCCCGGTGATCTATTGTCAAGAGGCCCATGTGCCCGGCGACCCGGAGCTTGTGGTCTGGGGCAAACACGGGATGTTTGGCAGCCCTGGGGCCAAGACCGATCCTGCCTTAAGGCCGAAGGCCGGCGAGCCCATCATCCCCAAGCATACCTTCGGAGGATTCTACGGCACCGACCTGGATGAAGGGCTCAAGGAAAAGAAGGTGGACACCGTGATCTTGACGGGTGTCTGCACCGACATCTGCATCCAGCACACGGCGGCCGACGCCTTCTTCCGGGGCTACCGGGTGGTGGTCCCCCGGGATGGAGTGGCGGCGCTAACGCCCCAAGATCACGAGAGGGGGCTTCAGTACATGGCCAGAACGTATGGCACCAAAATCACCGACATCGCCCACGTCATTTCGTCATTGCGGGGTTCTCGAACGAAGTGAGGAAGGCGTTGTCCTCCGGTTTTCACATCGCTTCTGCCCAGGAGATCCGCGAGGGGAAAACCACCGACATCTATTTTGTGAGGACCCAAGAGATCCTCAGGGCCAAGGGGCTTTCCGGCAGGCGCGGGTACGCCGAGTTCACCACCGGAGGGCTTCCCGAGCGCTGGCCGTGGGGAATTTTCTGCGGCTTGTCAGAGGTGCTGGAGCTTTTAAGGGACGTGCCGGTCAATCTCTGGGCCCTGGCCGAGGGGACCCTCTTTCCTGCCCAGGACGAGCGCGGGATCCGGGTGCCGGTCATGGCGCTGGAGGGGGCTTACGGAGGTTACTGCCTCTATGAGACGCCGATCCTGGGGATGATCTGCCAGGCCACCGGTGTGGCGACCAAGGCCGCGCGGATCCGAAGGCAGGCCGGTTCGGCACTCGTTTTGGCCTTCGGGGTGCGCCGGATGCATCCGGCCATCGCGCCCATGCTGGACCGGGCCTCCTTTATCGGAGGGCTTGACGGTGTTTCCAGCCTGATCGGGGCCCAGACGATCGGTAGGACGCCGATGGGCACGATGCCGCACGCCTTGGCGATCGCCTTTGGAGAGCCCAAGGCGGCCTGGAGGGCCTTTGATCAGGTGATGCCTGCTTCGGTTCCCCGCATCATGCTGATAGACACTTACTCCGATGAGAAGGCCGAGGCCCTTCAGGCGGCCCAAACCTTGGGCAAGCGGCTGGCCGGAGTCCGGCTCGACACCCCCAGCTCCCGCCGAGGGAACTTCGCGGAGCTTATCCGGGAGGTCCGTTGGGAGCTGGACCTGCGCGGCTTCAAGAAGGTCCGGATTGTTATCTCCGGCGGGATCGATGAGGACGAGATCCCCGGCCTTTTGAAGTCCGGCGCCGACGGCTTCGGGATCGGGACCGCCATCTCGAACGCCAAGACGGTCGATTTCGCGATGGACTTGGTCGAGTGGGAAGGGAAGCCCTGTGCCAAGCGGGGGAAGCTGGGCGGCAGAAAATCGCCTTGGGGCTGCGCTCGCTGCCTAAAGATTCTGGTGGCGGCTTCCGGGACCCCCAGACCGGCCTGTCCGGGCTGCCGGGCGAAGATGAAGCCGATGTTTAAGCAGTTCCTTAAGATGGGCAAGAGGGTGGGCACCGTGCCGCCGGCAGGGGCCATCCGCCGCAGCGTGCTGGATCAATTAAACAGGATCAAGTCCCGAGGAGAAAATGCCTAAAAAAGTCGTTCATCTGATCTTCCCTCAGCGTCTCATCAAGAAGCCGGTGATCTACACGATGGCCCTCCGTTACCAGGTGATTCCGAACTTGAGGAGGGCCAGGGTCACCGAAACGGTTGGAGAGGTGGTCCTCGAGCTTGAGGGGAACCGGGAGAATCTGGAGAAGGGCGTCGCTTACCTCATCCGTCAGGGGATCAAGGTCGAGCCGGTGGTGGGGGATGTGATTGAGTGATGACCGCGCGCTCTTAGCGGGTGTTGCCGACCGGGATCCCGAGGCGTTCCGGTCGCTCATGGAGCGATACGCCTCCGGCATCATCAACCTTGCCTACCGATTGGTCGGCTCTGTGGCCGACGCCGAAGAGATCGCCCAGGAAGTTTTCCTAAAGCTCTATCAACGACCGCCCCACCTTGCCCCCTCTGGCAAGCTCTTCACCTGGCTTTACCGGGTGACGGTGAACTCCTGCATCGATTTTCTGCGCAGGAAACCCTCCAAGCTTAAGTTCGTCTCTTGGGATGCCCCTTTTTCGGATGAAGAGAAGGAAGATCTCCCCCTCGCCCAGACGGTGGCCGATCCTGCCGCTGCCAGCCCCAGGGAACAGGTGGCAGCGGAAGAGACGGTGCAGGTCGTCCGCCAGGCCGTAGCCGCCTTGCCCCTTCCGCTTCGCGCTCCCCTGGTCTTAAGCGCCCTCGAGGGCCTCTCGCACGAGGCGATCGCCGAGACCCTGGGGTTAACCCCTAAGGCGGTCGAGCGCCGGATCGCCCGGGCCCGCTCCCTCCTTAAGTCCCGCCTCAGCGCCTACCTGTAAAAGACAGCGGTAAGCTTTCAGCTTTAAGCGGTAACACGAGTCATGCAAACCGCCCCGTTCACCCTGAGCCTGTCGAAGGGTGAATAGGCATTTCGTGCTTCGATCCTTCGACCTGGCTCAGGATCAGCACGAACGGTTTTGCAGTCGTGCGGTAAGCAAAAAATGTCTTGGCTTACAGCTTATTTTCTATGGGGGATGGGCCGCTTTCCTGCGTTTCATCTATTAGGGTATTGGGGTGCCAGGTTAAAACCTGGCACCCCTGGTGCTTGAAGGAGGTGAAGAGCCATGAACGAAGAGGAGAAACTTAACCGGCTGATGCGCCAGGCCTTTCCAGCGGTTTCGGTTTCGCCGGATTTCACCCTGCGGCTCTGGCGGAAGCTGATGGGAAGCGCCACCAGGCCCCCCTGGATGATCCCCGTTCCCGCGGCGGCTTTCGCCCTGGTGTTGGGAATCTTCCTGGGTTTCTGGAATGGCACGGGGCCCGGAGGATTCTCAAGCGACCGGCTGGATCTTTTTGGGAATGCCCCTTACGACAGCATTTCGGGAAGCTACCTTAAGGCAATCTACTAATACAAACGTGTTAAGTCCTGTGACAGCCGTTCGCCCTGAGTCCTTCGGCTCCGTTCGCCCTGAGCCCTTCGGCTCCGTTCGTCCTGAGCTTGTCGAAGGGCGAACGTCGCTCAGGATCAGCACGAACGGTAGGCACATAACTTTCTGCGTTTGGGTTAATAGCGTGGGAGAGCGAACATGAAGAAATGGTGGATGGGTCTTACCGTTTTTGCGCTGGTCGCAGGTGTGGCCTATCTGGCAACCCGGGGATGTTGACAACGGCTCGGGTGGCGCAAGAGGCCGATCTCTTTGATGAACGGCCTGGGGCTTTCCGCCTCGCAGAAGAAAGCGCTGGCAGAGTCGGAGAAGGAATTTCTTCAGCTCAAGGCCGCAAGCTGTGAAGCCCTCTGCGCCAAACGGGCCCAGCTCATCCAGCTTCTGAAGGAGCCCGCGCCCGACCGCCGGGCCATGGCCGGGGTGGTCGAGGAGATCGGCCAGGAGCAGACGGCGTTGGAGAAGGGAACCCTTCAGCATCTCCTGGCCGCCCGCGAGCATCTGACGCCCGCGCAATGGGGCAAGCTCACGGATTCTGTTTCGGATCAATTGCGCCAGGCCTGCCGGCTGACCGCTTGCGGGGACAGCCCTGGCTGCGCGCTGAAGGAAGGCCAATGAGAGGGATTGCTGCGCTCCTGGTGGTGGCAGTAGGACTCTTGCCCCTTGCTGTTCCACCTCCGCTGGTTTTTTCCAAAGAAGGGACTCCGCCGCTTTCCCTGCCCGGGCTCCTTAACGAGCTTAAGGCAAAGAATCCGGATTTGTTAGCGGCCCGCAAGCAGTGGGAGGCGGCCCAGGCCAGGATTCCACTTTCCAAGGGGCTGCCGGCCCCACGGATCGGCATCGAATTTGAAGAGATCCCCCGGGGCACGGTCAAGCTGAATCAGGCGACCCTGATGTATCAGCTCATTCAGTCCCTTCCTTTTCCGGGCAAGCTCTCCCTGCGCCAGCAGGTGGCGGTGAAAGAGGCCCAGGTGGCCGCGGCCGGCTACAAGAAGGTGGAGTGGGAGATGAAGAGCATGCTCAAATCTGTCTATTACGACCTCTTCCTCCTCGATCGGGAGCTGGAGCTTCAAGAGGAAGGGCTTCTTTGGCTTCGCCAGGCCGCCGCCACGGCCCAGGCCCGATACGCCACCGGTTCGTCCCCTCAGGCCGAGCTCCTTCGGGCCCAGGCAGAATTGCTCGAGGCCGAGAATGCCGAGCAGGTTTTAGGGCACCGCCGGAAGGCGATGTCGGCCCATGTCAATCATCTCCTCAACCGCTCGGCCGCCGAGGGGGTCGGGGCTCCTGGCCCGATTCCGCTTGAGCCCCTGCCGACCTCGTTGGATGAGCTGGTGACGCTCGCCCAGCAGAATCAGCCGGATCTGCTGACCTTCAAGTTTTCGGCCGAGCGGGCCGAGGCGGCCTGGAAGCTCTCCAAGCGGGAGCTCTTGCCCGACCTGGAGACGATGGTGGAGCTGCGGGACCCGGCCATGGGGCCCATCGGTCCGTGGGACCTGACCTTGGCCCTGGTGCTTCCCTTCTGGTTTTGGACCAAGCAGCGCTACGGGGTCAAGGCCGCCCTGTTCAGCAAGGAATCGGCCCAGGCGGCCTACCAGGGGATGCAGAACGAAATCCAGCGGCGCATCCACGAGCACTGGCATGAGGCCCAGGCCGCCTATGACACCGCCAGTCTATGCCAGGAGAGTCTGATCCCCTTGGCCCAGCAGGCGGTTGCCTCGGCCCTGGCGGCCTATCAGGGGGGGCGCGGCTCCTTCCTGGAGCTCCTCGCGGCGCTGCAGGCCTTGACCGAGCGCAAGCGGACTTATTATCAGCATCTGGCGGCGCTGGAGCAGCGCCTGGTCATGCTGGAGCAGTCGGTCGGCGTTTCCCTGCGGCCGCTTAATCAGGAAAAGTCTAAGGAGGCCTCATGAAAAAGATCCCTCGTTCCCTTCTTCTCGCGGCGGCGTGCCTGGGAATCGTTGCCTTTGGCATCGTGGCGGTTCGAGCCATTTCCCATCGCGGGCACGCGGTCCATCCCAAGGCCGTCTATTACTGCCCGATGCACCCCACCTACACCTCCGATCGGCCCGGGGATTGCCCCATCTGCAACATGCGCCTGGTCCTTCGACAAGCTCAGGACGCGGTCAAACGAGAAGAAGGGAAAACCGCCGAGGAGATCTGTCTTCTCCACAACTGCCCCAAGCTTCACGAGGGCAGGCCCTGCCCCATGGTGGTGGTGACCAAACCGGGGGAGGAGGTGACCTGCCCCATCTGCGGCACCCACGTGATCGAAGGGGAAAGGACTGCTCAAGCCGCTGGCCCGTCGGGGTATGTCCCCATCCTGTTGAGTCCCCAGAAACAGCAGTTGATCGGTGTAAAAACAGCCCCTGTTGCCAGAAAGACACTGGCCAAGACGATCCGGACCGTTGGAAGAATCGCCTATGACCCGGAGCTTTACCAGGCCCAAGCCGAATACCTCCAGGCCCTCCGGGCCTATGAGAAGGCCAAGGCCTCTGCCGCCTCCCACGGAGTGCAAGAGGCCAAGCAATTGGTGGAGGCCGCGCAGCTTAGGCTTAAGATCCTGGGGTTTGGTCAGGCCCTCATCGATGAGATGGCTTCGCGGGATGGACCGGATCAGAGCCTGCTTTTGGCCGATCCAGAGGGAAGGGTTTGGGTTTACGCCCAGGTTTACGAATTTGAGCTGCCCATCGTCGGCGTGGGTCAGGAGGCGGTGGTGGAAGTTCAGGCGATCCCGGGCAAACGCCTTCAGGGCGTGGTTCGCTCGATCGACCCGATTTTGGATCCCGCCACCCGGACGGCCCGGGTGCGGGCTGTCTTGACCGATCCCGAGAGGATCTTAAGGCCCGAGATGTTCGTGAACGTCCAATTGCAGGGGGAGCCGGAGGAGGTTCTGGCGGTCCCCGAGGAGGCCCTTTTTGATACCGGTACGCAAAAGATTGTTTTTGTGGATAAAGGAGAAGGGCTCTTTGAACCGCGGGAGGTCCGTGTCTGGTTTAAGGCGGATGGGCACTACGGGATTCTAGAGGGCTTGGAGGAGGGGGAAAGGGTCGTGACGAGCGGCAACTTCCTGATCGATTCTGAGAGCCGGCTCAAGGCCGCGCTGGAAGGGATGGAAGGCGGGAAGGGGCATCCGCATGGCCCCTAGTCTGGAGCCTTCCTCCGAGCAGCCGGTGCTGCGGCAGGGGGGTCTCATTGAAAAGATCATCGAGTTCTCCGCCCGCAACAAGTTTCTTGTCCTGACCTTTGTCGTGGCCGCCATGATGGTGGCGGTCTGGGCGGTCAAGAACATCCCGCTGGATGCCATCCCCGATCTCTCGGATACGCAGGTCATCATCTACTCCCGCTGGGACCGCAGCCCCGATATCCTCGAGGACCAGGTCACCTATCCCATCGTCACCTCCATGCTGGGGGCCCCGAAGGTCAAGGCGATCCGCGGCTTCTCCGATTTCGGATTTTCCTACGTCTACGTGATCTTCCAGGATGGCACCGACCTCTATTGGGCAAGATCCCGCACCCTGGAGTACTTGAGCAAGATCATCCCCCGTTTGCCGGAGGGGGTTCGTACCGAGCTGGGTCCGGATGCCACCGGGGTGGGTTGGGTTTTCCAGTATGCGCTGGTGGATAAATCCGGGAGGCACTCCTTAGAGGAGCTGCGCTCCTACCAGGATTGGTACCTGCGCTATACCCTGCAGTCGGTCCCTGGTGTCGCCGAGGTGGCCTCCTTAGGCGGCTTTGTCAAGCAGTACCAGGTGACGATCGACCCCAACCGCCTGCTTGCCTACAACATTCCGCTCTCTGTCGTTGTCGAGGCGATCCGGGCGGGTAATCAGGAGGCCGGGGGCCGCCTCTTAGAATTTTCAGGGGCGGAGTACATGGTGCGGGGCCGCGGCTACGCCAAATCGGTGGAGGACTTCGAGAAGATAGTGGTGGGGGTGGATCCCAAGGGGACTCCGATCCTCGTCAACCAGATCGGGACCGTTGCCCTAGGGCCCGAGATCCGCCGGGGGATCGCGGATCTCGACGGCGAGGGGGATGTCGTGACCGGCACCGTCATCATGCGCAGCGGCGAAAACGCCCTCAACGTCATCCGCAGGGTCAAGGCCAAGCTCAAGGAGATTGAACCCTCGCTTCCGCCGGGGGTACAGGTCGAGGTCGTCTACGACCGGTCGGAGCTTATCCTGCGCGCCATCGACAACCTTAAAGAGAAGCTGATGGAAGAGATGATCATTGTGAGCTTGGTCATTCTCCTGTTCCTGTGGCATTTTCCATCGGCCGTCATCCCGATTGTCACGATTCCGATCTCGGTCTTCCTCGCCTTTATTCCTCTCTACGGGCTGAGGCTCACCTCCAACCTCATGAGTCTCTCGGGGATCGCCATCTCGATCGGTGTGCTGGTGGATGGGGCCATCGTGGAGGTGGAGAACGCCTACAAGCGCCTGGAGCAGTGGATCGAGGGGGGGCGCAAAGGGGATTACCATGCCATCCGGCTCACGGCCTTGAAGGAGGTCGGGCCTTCGGTCTTCTTCTCCTTGCTGGTCATTGCCGTGGCCTTCATTCCGATTTTCACCCTGGTCGATCAGGAGGGGCGCCTCTTCAAGCCGCTGGCCTGGGCCAAGAACCTGGCCATGGCGATCGCGGCCATCCTGGCGATCACCCTGGACCCGGCCCTGCGGATGCTCTTCGCCCGGATGGAGCCGATTGTCTTTAAGTGGAGGCGGGTCCCCGGCTGGATCTCCCGCGGCGCCTCCAGGCTTGCCACCGGCCTTGCGGTGGGAACCTATTACCGGGAGGAGAAGCATCCGGTGAGCCGAGTCCTCTTCCGCTTCTACGAGCCGGCCTGCCGTTTTGTGTTGAGGTACCCGAAGGCGACCCTGGGGGCTGCGCTGGGCCTCGTTTTGACGACAATCCCCGTCTATTTAAGTCTGGGATCCGAGTTCATGCCCCCTTTAAGGGAAGGGACCCTGCTGTACATGCCCACCACCCTGCCGGGGATCTCGGTGACCGAGGCCCAACGGCTGCTTCAGACGCAGGACCAGATCTTAAAGGGCTTTCCGGAGGTGGAGCGGGTCTTCGGCAAGGCAGGCCGGATCGAAAGCTCGACCGACCCGGCACCTTTCTCCATGATGGAGACGGTCGTGGTGCTCAAGCCCGAGAGCCAGTGGCGCAAGGGGCTCTCCTACGAGGCGCTCGTGAACGAGATGGATCAGAGTCTCAAGATCCCCGGCACCACCAACGCCTGGACCATGCCGATCAAGAACCGGATCGATATGCTCACGACCGGTGTGCGCACGCCGGTCGGCATCAAGATCTTTGGCTCGGACTTGAAGAAGATCGAGGAGATCGGCACGCACCTGGAGATGATCCTGAAGGATGTGCCCGGCACGAGGAGCGTCTACGCCGAGCGGGTGACCGGGGGCTACTTCGTTGATTTTGAATTAAAGCGGGAAGAGCTGGCCCGCTACGGCCTGTCCATTGCCGAGGCGCAGATGGTCATCGGCTCGGCGATTGGGGGGGAGAACATCACGACGACCGTCGAGGGGCGTGAGCGCTACCCCGTGAATGTCCGCTACGGGAGGGAGCTGCGGGACGACGTAGACAAGTTGAAGAGGGTCCTCGTGCCCACCCCATCGGGCCAGCAGATCCCCATGGCCCAGATCGCGGACATCGTGCTGCGCTCTGGACCGGCGATGATCCGGAACGAAAATGGCCTGCTGGCCGGCTACGTTTATGCGGACATGACCGGACGCGACATCGGCGGCTACGTGACCGAGGCCAAGCGCGCCGTCGCTAAGGAACTTGAGCTTCCTGCGGGCTACGCGCTCACCTGGAGCGGGCAGTACGAGAACATGCTTCGGGTCAAGGAACGGCTCAAGGTGGTTTTGCCGCTGACCCTCTTTATCATTTGTGTCCTTCTTTACCTGAATACGAAATCGGCGGTCAAGACAGGCATCGTCCTTTTGGCTGTCCCCTTCTCCTTGATCGGGGCGGTATGGCTGCTGTGGCTGCTGGGCTATAACATCTCGATCGCGGTGTGGGTGGGGATGATCGCCCTCATGGGGTTGGACGCCGAGACCGGGGTCTTCATGCTGCTCTTTCTGGATCTGGCCTACCATGAGGCGGTGGCCAAAGGGAAGATGCGCACCCCGAAGGATCTGGAGGAGGCGATCGTCCATGGCGCCGTCAAAAGGATCCGGCCCAAGATGATGACGGTGATGGCCACCTTCATGGGGCTTTTGCCCATCATGTGGGCGACCGGCGCCGGCGCCGACCTGATGAAGCGGATCGCCGCCCCCATGGTGGGGGGGCTGGCCACCTCCTTTATCCTGGAGCTGCTCGTCTACCCGGTGATCTACTTCGTCTGGAAGTGGCATTGGGAAATGCGCCGCGGCCAGGCCGCCTGGATCGTCCAGCCGATTGTGGTACGATGAAAAGGAGAGGGTGCCAGGTTTTAACCTGGCACCCCAAGGAGATCAAAGATGAGAGAAGATTGCGCGGCTTTGGCGGCGGATGAGGTGACGGTGGAAGGGATTGTTTCAGAGTGAAGAGCTTGCCAACCCCTGATCACTCCGCGGCACACTGCCCCTCGTGCGAAACGCCCAAGGGCAGGCCCTGGTGGAGGGATCAGGTTCTTTGGGCCTTGGTCCTGGTGGGAACTCTCTTGGCCCTGGGCGCAATCTGGCCGGCCGCCTCGCCGGTTTCCCAGTCTCTATGGGGATATCTCAAGAAGGCCGGATGGGCGGTCCTCCTGGGGCTGGTGTTGGGAGGGGCGATCGAACAGTACGTGCCCAGGGAGTACATCTCCCTCTGGCTGGCCGGGCGGCACCGCCGCACGGTTCTGGCCTCGGCGGGCCTAGGGTTTCTGGCCAGCTCCTGCAGCCATGGGTGCCTGGCCCTTTCGATGGAGATCTACCGGAAGGGGGCCTCCATTCCCGCGGTGATTACCTTTCTCCTGGCCAGTCCCTGGGCCAGTCTCTCGATGACCCTTCTCATCATCAGTCTGATGGGTTGGAAGGGGTTGTCGATCGTGGTCATGGCCCTGGGGGTGGCGGCCACTACCGGGCTTATCTTCCAGAAGTTGGAGGAGCGGGGAATCATCGGTCCGAATATCCATACCGTTGCCGTGGCAGCCGGCTTTTCGATTGGGAAGGATCTGAAGGAGCGGTTTCGCCAACGGAGGTGGACCTTCTCGGTGCTTCGGGCAGATGCCCAGGGGATTCTTCGGGGGGCTTGGGAATTGGGGCGGATGGTTCTCTTTTGGGTGGCGCTGGGGTTCGCCTTAAGTGCCCTCTTGGGGACCTTGGTCCCTTCGCATTGGTGGTCTCGGTTTCTCGGGCCAACCCCCTTGGGGCTTTTGATCACGCTGGGATTCGCGGCGGCCATCGAGGTCTGTTCGGAGGGAACGGCGCCACTTGCGGTTGAGCTGTACCGGAAAACCGGCGCCCTGGGCAATGCCTTTGGCTTTCTGATGGGAGGGGTGGTGACCGACTTTACCGAGCTGGCCATCCTCTGGAACAATCTTGGGAAAAAGGTGGTGGGCTGGTTCCTTCTGGCCACCCTGCCGCAGGTTTTTCTGATTGGAATGGCGATGAATCAAATGAAGCCGGGACTTGCGGAACGAAGCGAACGCAAATCCCTGGCTGAATTTGCCCCCCATGCTTCGCTTTGCGAAGCAAAGCGCGGGGGTCAATTCGGACAAACGAGTTACGTCGCTAAGAATGCAGCTCCGTAACTCGTGTCCTCATTGAAGGAGGTGAAGATGCCAATTATTTCTGTAGAGCTTTTTGAAGGGCGCAGCCGCCAGCAGCGGGAGGAGTTTTCCAAGGCCGTCACCGAGGCGGCCGTCTCTATCTTGAAGGCCCCGGTGGATCACACCTGGGTGGTCTTCAAGGAATATCCCAAGTCTTACTGGGCGATGGGAGGAAGGCTGTGCGATGAATAACCTGAATCTCTTGACGTCGGCCTTTGCCGGATTGATCTCATTCCTTTCGCCCTGTGTGCTTCCGCTGATTCCGGGGTACATCTCCTTTATCTCCGGGATCTCTCTTGCGGATCTCCAGGCTTCACAGCCGGGCAAGACGGTCCTGGCTCGCTCCTTTGTGAGCAGCCTCTGGTTCGTCTTGGGCTTTTCGGCGGTCTTCATCACCATGGGGGCCTCGGCCACGGTGCTTGGAAAGCTCTTCCTGGCCAAGCTCGCCATCCTCCGGCAGGTGGCCGGGGTGGTGATCATCCTGTTTGGACTGCATTTGGTTGGAATCTTTCGGATTCCTTTCCTGAATTACGAGAAGAAGGTGGAGGTCAAGAAGAGGCCTCTGACTTCGGTTGGGGCCTTCCTGGTGGGGACGGCCTTTGCCTTTGGCTGGACCCCCTGCATTGGCCCGATCCTGGCCGGGATCCTGGCCTTGGCCTCGACCCAGGAAACGGTCTTCCAGGGGATGACCCTCCTCGCTGCCTACTCGGCAGGGTTGGGGGTTCCATTCCTCGCAACCTCTGTGGCGGTGCAGGGCTTCTTTCGCTTCTCCGCGAGCTTCAGGCGCTATCTGAGGGTGGTAGAGGTGGCGAGCGGGCTGCTCCTTATCGCCATCGGTTTCTTGATCTTGACGGATCGCCTGGGTCTGTTGGCCCAGTACCTGACGTTCTTTAATCGCTTCGCGCTCTAAAACGGTAAAAAACGGGTGCCAGGTTTTAACCGAATGAACGGGTGCCAGGTTTTAACCGAATGAACGGGTGCCAGGTTTTAACCTGGCACCCCAATGGGAGGAAACGATGAAAAAGATCCTGTGGGTGTTGGCGGCCGCCGCCGTCCTTTTTGGGGTGAGCTTCCTGTTGACCAGACCGGCTTTTGTCGATTCCCCCGGAAGGTCGCCGGCGACTCCTTCGGTCTCCGGGCGCTCGCAAGCGGCCGACTTCCATCTGACCGATCTTTACAGCAAACCGGTCTCCCTCTCCACCTCCCGGGGCAAGGTGGTGATCCTGGATTTCTGGGCCACCTGGTGCCCTCCCTGCCGCGAGGAGATTCCACACTTCAAAGAGCTCTATGCCCAATACAAGTCGCGCGGTCTCGAGATCATCGGGCTCTCCATGGACCAGGGCGGGGTGGGGGTAGTTAAATCCTTTGTGGCCAATTACGGTGTTAGCTATCCGGTCGCCCTGGCGACACCGCAGGTCGTTGAGGCGTATGGGGGAATTCGGGGCATCCCGACCACCTTCGTGATCGATAAGCAGGGAGGGATCGCCAAGAAGTACGTCGGCTATCAGCCCAAGGAGGTTTTTGAGCAAGACATTCGCAAGCTCCTGGCGGAGTAATCCCCGCCGGCTGTATAATAGGATTTTCCATGCCAAGTCGCGGCCCGCGCCCCAAAAACGACCTCGAACACGACTTTACCCGAGAGGATCCCTGGCGGATCTTCCGGATCATGAGCGAGTTCGTGGACGGCTTCGATGCCCTCTCCAAGATCGGGCCGGCGGTTTCCATCTTCGGTTCCTCCCGGGCCCGTCGGGGCTCTGCCTACTATCTTCAGGCCCAGAAGACGGCCGCCGCCTTTGTCAAGGCCGGCTACGCCGTGATCACCGGGGCAGGGCCCGGCCACATGGAGGCGGCCAACAAGGGGGCCAGGGAGGCGGGGGGCGAGTCGGTGGGGCTGAACATCCTGATCCCCTCCGAGCAGAAGCCGAACCGCCACATCACCACCCTCCTTGCCTTCCGCTATTTCTTCTGCCGCAAGGTGATGTTCCTCAAATATTCCAAGGCCTTTGTCTTTTTCCCGGGGGGCTACGGCACGCTGGATGAGCTGACCGAGGTGGTCACCCTGGTCCAGACCCGGCGGGTGAGGCCCCTTCCCTGTATCTTGTGCGGCTCGGCTTATTGGAAAGGTTTTATCCATTGGCTCAAGACCACGGCGGTCGCCGCGGATGCGATCACCCAGGACGACTTAAAACTGTTCCGGCTGGCCGATAGCCCGGAAGAGGCCGTCGAGATCGTCCAGCAGTTCTATGCCGGAAGCAAACACTCTTCTTCAAACCGTCGTTAGCCACGCCCCCTTAAAAGAAACTCCACTGGCAAAGGCGCACCGGGCTGCCGGCGCGAGGCTCGGTCCCTTTGCGGGATGGAATCTGCCTCTCTATTACACCTCCATCTTGAAGGAACATGAGGCGGTCCGAACCCGGGTGGGGCTCTTTGACGTCTCCCACCTGGGGCACCTGGAGGCTGCCGGCAGCGGAGCCGTGGTTCATCTGGAGCCACTGGTCACTCAGCACCTGAGCCGTTTGGAGGTCGGTCGGGCCTGCTACACCCCCATGCTCATCCCGGAGGGCTACATCCTCGATGAAATGATCATCTACCGGCTGGGATCGGAGCGTTTCCGGCTCGTGGCCAACGCGGCCAACGGGGACAAGGTGCTGACCTGGCTTCAGGCCCACCTGAAGGGCCCGGTTCAGGTTTCCGACCTCCGACAGTCCGTGGGGACGCTGGCCCTGCAGGGGCCCCAGGCGGTCGCAGTGATGGAGAGGGTTTGTGGCGATCCGCCAGCGGCAGACCCATCACGAGGCACGGTGACACAGATGCCCCGTTATTCGCTCCGCCAGGCCCAGGTGGCGGGCTGTCAAGTCTGGGTGGCCCGAACCGGCTACACAGGCGAAGACGGCTTCGAGCTCTTTGTCCGATTAGACCATCTCGAAGGGGTCTGGAATACCCTGCTTGAAGATGGAAAAGAGTTTGGAATTGAACCCGTCGGCCTGGGGGCCCGCGATACCCTTCGTCTCGAGGCCGGGCTTCCTCTGGGCGGCTCTGATCTGGACGAAAAGACCACCCCCCTGGAGGCAGGGCTCGAATGGACGGTTGCCTGGGAGAAGGGCCCCTTCATTGGCCGCGAGGCGCTGGAGCGCCAACGGAGGCAAGGGGTACGCCGGCGCCTGGTCGGCTTTGAGCTCCAGGGGCCCGGGATTCCGCGTCACGGCTACCCGATCTTCTTTAAGGAAAAAGCTGTAGGCCAGGTAACGAGCGGCACCCTGCTTAAAACGAGGGCCATCGGAATGGGCTTTGTGGAGCCGGCCCATCAAGCCCCCGGCACGCCCATCGATGTGGAGATCCATGGCCGGAAGGTTCCGGCCCAGGTCGTATCGCTTCCATTCTATCGGAGAAAAAATTAACGTTGGAGGCACGGGTGACCGACGAGCTTAAATTTACCAAGACCCACGAGTGGCTGCGCCTGACCGCAAAGGTGGCAAGGGTGGGGATCACCGACCATGCCCAGCAGGAGATCTCCGATGTCGTCTTTGTGGAGCTGCCCAAGGTGGGGCGGAAGGTTTCTCAGGGGGAGGAGGCGGCTGTGGTGGAATCGGTGAAATCGGCCTTTTCCATCTATGCCCCTATTTCCGGGACGATCGTGAAGGTGAACGACCTCCTGACCGGCGATCCTGGGGCGATCAACCGATCCCCCTACGAGGAGGGTTGGATCTTTGAGGTGGAGGCCAGCAACCCGGCCCAGGTCCAGGACCTTTTGGATCACCAGCAGTACGACCAATGGATCAAGGGCGCAGGCCATGAAACCTAAGTTATTAACAATTGGTGCCTGGCACCAATTGTGGAAAAGTAGGGCGCGATGGATTTTGTACCCCTAACCCCTAACGACCGGAAGGTCATGCTCGAGAGAATTGGCGTCGACTCTTTTGAGGAACTTCTCTCAGGCATCCCCAAGGTCATCCCCCGGGCAAGACTGTCCCTCCCCTCAGGGTTGTCTGAGCCGGAGCTCCTCAAGGTGGCGGCTTGGTGGGCGCAGTCCAACGCGACGGTCCAGTCGCACATCTCCTTCCTGGGGGCTGGGGCGTACGAGCACATCATCCCCAGCGTGGTCCGCTATGTGTCGGGCCGGGGCGAGTTCCTGACGGCCTACACCCCCTATCAGCCGGAGGCCTCTCAGGGAACGCTGCAGGCCATGTACGAGTACCAGAGCATGCTCTGCGACTTGACCGGCATGGAGGTGGCCAACGCCTCCCTCTACGACGGGGCTTCTGCCCTGGCCGAGGGATGCCTCCTGGCCCTGCGC
>CAYJSX010000007.1:0-16771 GCA_964372575.1 uncultured Planctomycetia bacterium | reverse complement strand
TTTCTCACCACCACGACCGACGTCTATACGGTGATCAAGGGCCAGGCCCGGGTCGCCACGTCAGACTCGGTCACCGTCACAACAGGACTGGACGGCACCACGACCCACTCGAAATCCCAACTTACCTATACCTACGATCAAAACGCGAAGCTGGTGGGTGTTGAGGAGGGGGAGATTCAGTTGAATGTGGGCGGCGTGTCACTGACTGCGAAGGGAACCTTGAGCATCGGCTCCGACCTGTTCGGGAACCGGACGCAGACGGTAACCAGGAACCGCCACAAGGTGATTCACGGGCAGGCGAGGGTTGCGGCAGCCGGCACGCAGTCGACCGTATCCAACGTGGACGGTTCCACGGCATCCACCCGGAGCCTGCTTGCTTATCAGTACGATCCGGATAAAGCCACATTGCTTGGGGCCACCGAAGTAGAAGCCTTCGACTTAAACACAGACGGTGACACCAATGACGTCGGCGAGAAGGTCTCCTTTACGTCCTTGACGCCCGAGGTCCTCTCCATACTTGGGGTGGTGATTGACCCGGGAACCGGGCAGCCGCTCTTCGCGGGCACCGTCACCGACATCACCGATCTCTTCGGAAATCGGACCCAGACGTTTGTGCTCAATACCCACGCGGTGATCCAGAGGGCAGATGGAACCTTCACTGGACAGCTTCGCGTGAAGATCGCCGAGACCAGAAGCTTCGTCCTCAACCTGGACGGTTCAACGGCCAATAGCCACACCAAGCTGGAGTATCTCTACGACGATGCCGCCCGGTTGATCGGCGTCCAGGAGCTGGCCATCGCCTTCCTGGAGATGGAGACGATGCAAGTTAAGAATAAGGCCTTCTCTGTTTCTGAAACCACCGATCTCTTCGGCAATCGAACCCAGGGCTTGGCGAAGACCGAGTATGCCGCCGACTCCAGGGGAATCCGCAGGCCTCCCGTGACCACCACCGAAACCGTAAGCCGCAGCCTGGAGGGGACCGTCTCGGTGACGACGGGCAAAGTCCGAACGCTGTATGCCACTGGTCAGGAACAGGCCTCAGACCTGGTCGGCACCAGCTATGTGACGGCGGACGGAACCGCCCTCCTGCCGCAGTACGACCAGGATGGGGATGGCCGATTCGATCTCGTGGGTGTTGTGAAGGGTACCGTAGAGGAGGTGGTGGCGTACACCGACCCGCTGGACGGCCAAACCAAGCAGTTTGCCGGTTCGGTCACCACCTCGACCGAGGTGGGCGGCGCGCAGAACGTCAACCTGGTGAAGGGGACCTACCGGGTGATAAGCGGCTTGAGCCGATTGGCCTCCTCAGAGACGCAGGGAACCAGCTTAAGCTTGGATGGAACGCTGGGCAAATCTCTGAGCAGGGTTTCCTACGCCTATCGGGAGAAGGGCCCAGGGCCGATCGGAGAGCTTATGAGCCAGACCGATCAAACTGTCACCTTGGCGGTCTTTGACCACACGGTAACTCATCAAGGAACCGTCATCATTAACCAGTCGATCTTTGGAGATGTTTCAGAGACGCGAATCAGCAACGCCCAGCCGGTGCTCATCATCAGAGGCCAGGTCAGGCCGGTCCAGGTGATCACCGAGGGCAAGACGTTCGGCCCGGTGGGCAACGTCAGCACCAGCACCACAACAACCACTTCCACCTACGATTCGTTGGGGCGGCTCACCTCGCAGTCCAACGCCACGGCGTCTGACGGGGTGAACGTGGACGGCTCCACGGCCCACACCCAGAGTGGCACT
Source organism: uncultured Planctomycetia bacterium (assembly GCA_964372575.1). Taxonomy (GTDB): domain Bacteria; phylum Omnitrophota; class Gorgyraeia; order 1-14-0-20-64-10; family 1-14-0-20-64-10; genus JACOVG01. The sequence goes on along the minus strand of CAYJSX010000007.1, from coordinate 15,025 downwards.
CGCTTTACCTATGGGCTGGCGATCGATCAGAATGGAGATGGTGTCCTGGAGATCCAAGAGGGAGACCGATGGGGAATCCGGACCAATCCCGACGGCTCGCTCCTTGCCGGCGACGGGGATCAGGCCGTCACCTACACCAACCCCCTCACCAACGCCTCCGAGACCCACACCGGTCCGTTCACCACCACTACCGACCTCTTTGGCGGCAAGGGCCTCATTAAAACCACCAACATCTACGCGATCCTCAATGCCAGTCTCATCCGGCTGACCCGATCGGTTGCGGTGAGCAAAACCCACTCTGCCCAAGGAGACATCTCCACCAGCACCATCACGACGTTGGGCACCTTCACCGACGGCACCGAGACGGCTGCCGTTTTGCCCCACACCGACTATGTGGATCCGGCCACCGGCCAAATCCGCCCCGAGTACCTCGTTACCGATCCTGCTGGCAACGTTCACATTGCCGTGGGCCTGCTCAAGCGCTCCCGGGCCACCGGCACCTCCACCGATACCGACCTCTTTGGCAACGTCACCACCTCGGCCGACGTCGATGGCGACGGCACCGCCGGCATCGTGCAGAAGTTTGACATCTTCTTCGGTCAGCCCAGGCTATCTCGGGTGATCAACGAGACCCGAACCACGCTCATCGATGGAGCCATGTCCACCGGCGAGTCTGACCAGGTTTACTTCTACTCCCAAGGTGGCGAGGAAACAGCCGCCATCGAAGATCCAGCAACCGGCTGGGCCGAAACCGACTACCTGGAGCAGGGACAATGGAAGCCCTCCTTAGACAGAAACGGGGACGGCCTGCTGGATCAACGGGGGTTGCTCATTCGAGTCACCGGCTCCTCCGAAGGCACCTCGGACGACATCCTGGGCAACCACACCCAAAGCCAGGTTACCCAGCGATTTGCCGTCCGCCGGCAGACCCCACTCGTCAAGCAGGTAGAAACTCAAGCCCACAGCCTCAACATCGACGGATCGTTCAGCGATTCGATCTCCAAGGTAGCGTATCGCCACACCGAGGGAGGGGAGACCAGCGACCAACTGGCTCAGACCGATTATGTGTTAGGCGGCGTGGTCGCCACAGCCTTTGCCGCAGGCGATGGGACGATGCGCTGGCAGAACCTGCTGATGAGCGCTCAGGATGCTCAGATGACCTACACCGATTCCTTGGATCAGACGACGAAGAGTGCCGAGGCCTCGGTCACGATGGGGCGGGACCTGGGTGGCAACCAATTTGTCAACGAGGTTGAAACCCTCTATCGGGTGATCTTGGGCCAGGTCAGGACCGACATCGCGACCACCCACGGCCGCAGTCGAGGGCCTGAGGGGACACTGGGGATGAGCCTCGGCAAGCTCCACTACCTTTACGATGCACAGGGTGTTTTGACCGATGCCGAAGAAATTCCGGTCACCTTAACCTACGACTTAAATGGGGATGGCGACACCACAGACTTTGCCGAGGAGTCAACCGCCACTGGCACTCTCCTTGTCAGCCGCTCGCCGTTTGGGGACCATATTCGGCAGGTCACCGTTACGCAGTATGCTGCCATTCCGGCAACAGGTCAGGTCAGGCCCATTTCCAGCACGATTAGCTCCGAGACGCATGACCTCTTTGATCATGTGAGCACCAGCACCACACAGACCCAATCTACCTACGACTCGGTCGGCCGCCTCACCCAGCAGGCCAGCCAGACCACCGCCAACACCGTGGGCGTGGATGGCTCCACCTCCTTCACCCAAAGCGCCACCCGCTTCACCTACGGCTTGGCCCTAGACACCAACACGAACGGCCTGCTCGATGCTTCCCAAGGGGACCGCTGGGGCATCTTAACCCAACCTGACGGCTCGCTCCTCGCCGGCGACGGCGACCGACCGATCACCTACACCCACCCCTTCACCGGCGCCGTAGAGACTCACCTGGGTCCAGTGATCCTCACCGGGGACCTCTTCGGCGGAAGGGGCCTGATCAAGACCACCAACACCTACGCCATCCTCAATGCCAGCCTGGCCCGGATTACCCAATCGGTCTCAGCCACCGAAACCCACTCCGCCCAAGGAGACGTCTCTATCAGCACCCTCACCTCCGTAAACAGCTACACCTCCGGCACCGAAGGCCCCGCTGACCTTCCCAACACCGATTACGTGAACCCGGCCACCGGAGCCATCCGCCCCGAATACCTGATTACCGACACCTCCGGCACCCACATCGCCATCGGCCTGCTGAAGAGATCCCGGGCCAGTGGGACCTCCACCGATACCGACCTCTTTGGCAACGTCACCACCTCGGCCGACGTCGATGGCGACGGCACCGCCGGCATCGTGCAGGAATTCCAGGTGATCTTTGGTCAGGCCAGGATCTCCCACTCGGTCAACGAGTTCCAGACGACGATGATCACCGACGCCGTGACCACCTCCAAACAGGTGTTGAACTACACCTACTCCTCGGGCACCGAGAGCGCTGCCGGCCTGGAGGATCCCAATACCCCCTGGGCTGACACCGATTACCTCATGGCAGTCGGGACCCTCAAGCCAAACTTCGACTTGAATGGAGATGGCGTCCTCGATCTCCGAGGCCTCTTGATCCGTGTAGCCGGCAATGGCAGTGTCAGCCAGACGACCGATGCCTTCGGGAATACCAGCACCTCGTTTACCCAGGCGAGGTATCTGCTTCGTCGGTCGGTTCCCTTGCTGGCCGAAAGCGATGTCGCCACCAACGGTCTTAACAACGATGGCTCCAGCTTCGGCAGCCGCTCGGTGACCCAATCCTTCTACGCCCAGGGCGGAGAAACCGGTGAGCAGCTTGCTAACACGAACTACGTCTTACCCGGCACCACCACCTTAAAGACGCCCTTCGACCTCAATGGGGATAATCGTTTCGATTTTTCCAGTCTCTTGATCGGCATGGGGGAGGCGGCCGTTCCGGTGAACCCTGTCCTGCCGGAACCCGAGCTCTTTACGGGTACGGTAACGCACACCTTAGATCTCTTTGGGACGCAGGGAACCGTGAAGGCGGCCAACCGCTACTCGATCTTTAATGGACAAGGCCGGGTGACCGAGGCGAGAACCCAGAACATCTTCCAGACGGCAGATGGCAGCCAGACGACCAGCGAAAGCCACACCCGCTACCTCTTTACCGATGGCCGGCAGACCGCCGCGGATCTGGCCAAGGCCGATTACTTGGATCCCGATGGGACCATCAAAGACAACCTCGACCGCAACGGCAATGGGATCTTCGACTTCCAAGGGATCCTCTACGGCGCCCAGGAGTTGGACTGGACCTTCCAAGACCCGATCGCTGGCGCCCGGACCGTTCAAGGGCAGGGGACCATCACCACCGATCCGTTTGGGTCGATATCGGCATCTCTGGCGCACACCGACTACCTCGTCAAGGCCGGCCAGATCCTGGCCGAGGCGGTGACCACCACCGGGGCCTCCTATGGGTTTGATGGCACCGAGGGCCGAAGCGCCAGTCGGGTGAGCTATCGCTACGATTCCAAGGGCTTCATCGCCCCGATCACCGATGATCCGATGACGACCGGGGTTCGGGAGGAGGGGATCTCCTTAAGCTTTGCCGGTCAGGTAGTGGACGGCTTCCCCGGGACTGTTTCCATTGCCCAGGATTCCTTCGGTACGGTAACCACCACCTTCACCGTGACCGATCGGTACCTCTTGATTGGCAACCGGCCGTTGTCGGAGATCTTCACCACGCAATCGGAGGTCCGCTCCTTCGATGGCGCCCTCACCTTGACCCAGGGCCGCCAGCGCAACCTCTACACCTTGGGCAACGACGTCACCGACGCCATGCGCGCCGACTCCGTAATAGATGAGGCAGAACTCGCCCAGCTTCTTCCGCAGGTGGAGGCCTCGCATCGGGCAAAGTACCTCAACCCCGTCACCCAACAGCTCTTCGTTGGTCTCTTCAGGGGGTTGGAGGATCAACCGGTCTTGCTGGAGGGCTTCTTCGGGTTTGACGAGTCGGATGTGGATCCTGGCCTGCCAGGCGCTCAACCCTTTGACCTGGATGGAAATGGCTTAACCACCGGGACCTCGCTCGTGGGGTCCTTGGCCCGGACGAGCGACACCCTGGGCAACCAGACCTGGAGTGTCAGCACGACAAACGGCTACTTGGTGATCAACGGTCGAGCCCTGCCCAAGGAAACCGTGACCCGCTCGATTGGCTTAACCTCTGATCTTACCCGGACGGTCTCGCTGGGAACGACTCGATTCGAATACCACCCTGGCACCGGGTTCCTGGCGGACGTCTTCGAACCGGAGGACACCCAGGTCTCCCTAAGCGAGGCGGCCTTGAGCGCCTTGACCGGAACCCTCTGGGATTTGGATGGGGACGGCCAGGCGGCCAGCACGATCACGCGCGTCGGCGGGCTCTCGGCCAGCCAGGACAAGGACATGTTGGGAACCACCTCCTGGACCCATACGCGGACTACCTACCTCGATCCCACCCTGGACCTAAACGCCGACGGCATCCGGGACGCCCACAACCGGGCCCTGGCCGAGGAGGCCGCCACCCGCACCAAGACGCGATCTTGGGACGGAACCGAGACCACGACCCAGAACGTCCTCCTCTACACCTACGATTCGGCCACGACCCACTTGACCAATACCCAAGAGGGAGTTGCTTACTGGCCGATGACCGCCCAGGAGGAGGTCCAAGTTGCCCAGATCGAAGGCAAGCTCTTCTTGATCAACACGCTGGAGACCTTCCTGAATGAGCATCCCCAGGCCACGGCAGAAGAGGTACAAGCCTTCCTCGCGCAGGCCACCCAACCTTACTTGGAGGCGCAGGCCACGCTCCAGGCCGAGCTGGCCTCGCTTACAGGGGTTACCGGTCGAGCCGCCCGTAACCGCCGCAACGAAATCGTCCGAGAGGAGCTGGCCTGGCTCGATGGCTGGCTGGCCCAGAAGCAGGCGTTCTTCGCCAGGCAAGGAGAGATCATCTCCAACATCGCCTCCCAGGTGAATCCCCTTCAGGCGGAAAAGGCCGCCTTGCAGGCAGAACTGGCCGTTCTGGAGGGACAAAGGGCCACGGCCCTTGAGCAGTTGGCAGGGCTCGAGCAGATGCTGGCTTCCTTAACCGCCCAGTTGGCCTCGCTGGATGCTCAGATCGGCTCGCTGGGGTCCCAGATCGGTAACCTGCGCCAGGAGATTCTCCAGTTGGAACTGGAGCGACAATCCCTCTCCCAAGCGGGCGTTGCGACCGATGCTCAGTTGGCCTCGGTCAATGCCCAGATCCTTTCCGCCAATAACCAGCTCGCCTATGCCAACGGACAGGAGACTGGCGTCAGTAACCAAATCTGGACGGTTCAGAACAATCCTTACCGGATCCAGCAGGAGATCGGATGGCTCAACGCGAGGATCTCGGAGCTGAGTCGTCAGGCCGATTACGAGCTGCAAACCAACTTTGGCAGCTTCAGGAGAAACAAGCCTCACCGCAAGCTTGGAATGAAGCTCTCTGCCCAGGTAACCTTCTTGAGGCACATCAGGGACTGGCTCTCGGCCCATCCGAACGCTTCGCCGGCCGAGGAGGCCTCTTCCCTCCAGTGGTTTAGAGGACAATTGACCCAGTGGGCCTGGAACTACAACGCGCACGGCTGGAGGAAGAGAGATCGCAAGCGCTACCGGCCGAAGATGGCCGAAGGGGTGGAGGCCGGCTACCAGGAATTCCTGGCCGCCATGGGGCAGATCTCAGGAGGTCTTTCAAGCCTGGTTGCACAGCTTAGCCAAACCCGGAATTATTGGAGCAATCTTCGTAATTCCAGCGCCCAAGCCCTTGCCGCCTTCATGGTGCGAAGGGCCAGCCTCCAGAGCGCCTTGGCCTCCCTACCTCAGCAGTTGGCCCAGCTCGACCAACGGATTGCACAGAAGCGCTCCCAGCTGGCGACCTTAGAGGCGAACTTAAGCTCGCTTCAATTGCAGCGGGCCGATGTAGCTTCACAGAAAGTTCAGGTTCAGGCTCAGATAACTACCCTGCAAAACGAAATTGCACTCTTGGATACCCAGATTGCCCAGCGCAACCAGCGGATGGCCACCATCGATGGCCAGGTGGCTACCCTCCTGGCTTCACGGATTACCTCAGAGAAGGAGTGGCTGGCCACTCAGGAAACCCAGTTAAAGGAAGATGCCGTCTATCTCCAGGCGACGCGGGACCGGCGGGTGGCCAGGATCGTTGGGCAGTTTGCCTTCCTGGGGGAGCTGGGAATCTTCCTCAGGGCGAATCCAGCCGCCACGATGGCGCAGGTTCAAGGCCTTATCGCGGGCCGGGTCCAGGTGCTGGCGGCGCAGCAGACTACACTTCAGGCGCAGCTGGCAGCCCTGGCAACCCCGCGAACCGCGATGGAAAGGCAACAGAAGATCCAGCTCGAGCGGCAGTTGGCCTGGATCGAGGGGTGGGTGGCCCAGAAGGAGACCTTCCTCACCCAGCAGCAGGCGATCATCTCCGATATCCAGATCTTGGTGTCTACGCTCCTTGCGCAGAGGGAAGCCCTCTTGGCCGAGCTGCCAGGGCTTCAGAGCCGGCAGCAGGCACTCGTACAAGACTTAAGCGGGCTTCGAGGCCTGTTGGACCAACTGGTTTCCGAGCATGCCTCGACCGACGCACAGATCCAGGCGGTGAACGCTCAGCTTCCAAGGCTCATGGCGCAGAGGGATTCCTTGAACCAGCAGGTCAGCGTCTTTGACGCCCAGATCGCACCGGCGGCGCAGGAGCTCAACAGCTTCAATTCCCAACTGGGCAACCTCAATGCTCAAATAGCCCCCTTGGAGGGGCAGCTTAACTTGCGGAACTGGCAGATTTCTGCCGTTGACAACCGGATCGCACAGATCGATGGACGGCTGAATCAGCTTCGGAATTGGAGTTTTTCTGGAGGCCGCGTCTACGTTGGCTTCAATGCAACGATGCAGGGTGACATCGTGCAAGAAGACGCTGGATGGGCTGGCTCCCTGAGTTCTGGCTACTACAGCCCAGGGGGATCGCTCCAAGAACTCCTGAGTGGATCAGCTACCGTTGGAGCTCGGAACACGTGGTGGGTGAACTCAGGAAACGTCCTTGGATTTTACTTGTGGGGCCCGGGCGGGATTTACTACACCGACACTCCCTTTCGCTGGTCTTACTACTGGGGAAATTGGGGCGTTGAATATAACCAGGCCCGCATTTCTTACGATTATTCCGACAACCTTTTTGTCATTGCCTGGGAAGATCTCCCTGGAGGGGGAGATCGGGATCATAACGATCATGTGATCTATCTAAGACCGGCAGAGTGGGAACCCCTCCGTGCTGAGCGGCAAAACCTTATCAACTACAAGACGTCGCTGATGGCCTTACGAGAGGGTGTGGTGGGTCAGTTGTATCCGTTGTGGGGCCAGAGGGCGTACCTGCAGGGGAGGATTTCCGGGGCCACGACCGTGTTAAACTCGCTGTGGGCCCAGCGGGCGCCGTTCGTTAGCCAGCGGGATGGCCTGAGCTGGCAGATTTCGCAGTCCGAGCAGCAATTAGCCTGGCTGGGCGGCCGACGGAATGCCCTGAATGGCCAGATCGGAGCCCTCCAACCCCATGTGGCCAGCATCGAGATGGGGCTTGCCCAGGTCGAGGGGGAGATTAGCCAGCGCAGCCAGCAGGTTGGCCAGATCGAAGGGCAGGTGGCCACCCTGGGCACCGACCGCTATCGGGTCACCCAGGAGCAGGCCTGGCTGACTGCCATGCAGAACCTTGTGGGGCTGGAGGGATTGCTGGACTCCTTGGTGAGCCGGCGGGGTGGGATGGCAGGAGCCATCGAGGTTTTGGATGGAGAGCTTTCGCAAGATCTGCCCACTCCGCTAAGAACCCAAAGGCAGATTCAGCGCAACACCTTGGCGTCTCAGGTGGCCACCCTGGATGCACAGATCAACCTCCTTCAGACCCAGGTCGCAACGCTCCAGAGCCAGCTCACCCAGGTGGTTGGGCAGATCAACGAGAACGGCCAGCAGATGGCAGCGATCGATCACCAATTGGCTGGCCTCATGAGCGTGGACTACCGGGTGAGCCAAGAGCTGGCTTGGGGAAGCGCTCAATACAGCCAGATGCAGGATGAACTGTTTGCCCTGGATGCGCAGGAGATCGTCAAGCTCGAAACCGCCTTCCCAGATCTGACGACGACCCCAGGGGCGCGGAGCATGACCCAGGACCTCCTGGGCAACAAGACGGTCACCGTCACCCAGACCACCTACGAGGTGATCCAGAATCGGCCGCTGGCCAGTGTGGTGACGACCCGCTCCTTGACCACGGCAGCCGACTCTACACAGACGGTAAGCATCAGCAGTCTTAAGTACGCTTACGATCCGGCCACCGCCTTCCTCATGACCGACGGCACCGGTGTTGCTGAGCTGCCGGTCAGCTTAAGCGAGGCGGGCTTAGGCGCCATGACGCCTGGCCGCACCTGGGACTTAAACGGCGACGGCGACGCACTTGATTCTGAGCCGTGGACCGGCGTCCTCACCGTTTCGCAGGATCTGTTTGGCACCGTCACCGTCACCCGCAGCCGCACCGAGGGGTACTTCATTCAGCAGAACCGCCCGTTGCCTGTGGTGGTGACCACGCGCACCGAAACGTTCGGTTTCGATGGAGCCAAGACGGTGGCCGAAAGCCGCGTCCGAAACAGCTACACGACCGGCCAAGAGGTGACCGACGCGATGCGCTCGGATGGGGTGGTGGATGGGGCAGAGCTGGCCACCCTCCTGCCGCAGATGGATTCGGCCAGTCGAGCGCGATATCTTGACCCAAGAACCCTCCAGCTCATACCTGGCCTCCTCGTGGGGGCGGCAGAAGAGGCCCCTGCCTCGCCAACGATCTCCCTGCCGGCGGAGTTTATTTCAGCTTTCCCTGGGGCCGATGCCGAGCCGGCCGCCCGCACCCACACGATCGATTCCTTCGGGAATGAGAGCTTTGGCTTGGTCAAGACGAGCTACCAGGTGACCAACGGCCGCTCGCTGCCCACCGAGATAATGACCCGCTCGATGACGACCGGCTTTGACCAGACGCTCACCCTCTCGGTCAGCGGCATGAGCAACCAGTACACCGACGGCACCGAGGTGACCAACGCCATGCGGGCCGACGGAGTAGTGGACGATGCCGAGCTGGCCGCGGCCCTGCCCCAGGTCCACCCGGAGAACCGCCGGCTGTACCTCACGGCCACCCAGCAGATCGTCCCTGGCATGCTCAAGGCGGTCTCTGAAGTCCCGGCCGATTTGGGCCTGCTGGCATTTGCGCCGATGGGCTTGCCCACCCAGGCGATGGGGGGCTCGGCCCTGCTGGACCCGGATGCCAGCGGGGCCTTCAGCATCACGCTGGATCCCTTTGGGTCGGCCTCTTTGAGCTGGGTCCGCACCACAGAATTCCAGGTGGTGAGGAACCGGGGCCTGGCCCTGGGGTCGCAGACCCTCACCGAGTCGTTTGGTTTTGACGGCTCTCTCACCACCACGGCAAGCGCTCTTGGCTACGCCTACGACCCTGCCACCGGCTTCTTGAAGAGCGATGGGACTGGCGTGGTCGAGCAAGTCGTCTCGCTGGGAGGGGTGGAATTCCCGGCCGATTTTGAGGAGGTCTTGGGCGTAGCCGCCCAGGCCCCTGGAGTCCGCTCCTTCACGGTCGATCCCTTCGGAGGGCAGAGCTTCTCCATCACCCAGACCCAATACTCCGTCTTGAAGAACCGGCAGCTGGCTGGGCAGGTGAAGAGCTCCTCGATGTCGAGCGCCACCTTCGATGGAACGGTCTCTTACAGCTCAGGCCTCCTCACGTACGCTTACGACCCAGCCACGACCCTCGTCAAGACCGACGGCACTGGTGTAGTCGAGCAGCCGATCTCGTTAAGCGCTTTTGGGCAGGGGATTGCCAACCATGCCGGCACGGTGGCGCTGACCCGAGATTTCTTCGGAAATGTCACCCAGACCCGCTCCACCACCGCCTATGCGGTGCTCAAGAACCGGCCGCTGGCTGGTTTGGTGGAAACCTCCACCTCGAGCACAAGCTTTGATGGCACACAGACCCAGAGTGTAAGCCGCCTGCGATACCAGTACGACCCGGCCACCACCCACCTCAAGACCGATGGGACCGGGGTGACCGAAGAGGCGGTAAGTCTTACCGCCTTTGGGCTGACCCGCTCTGCCGCCAACGGCTCGCTCTCCCTCTCGGAGGATGCCTTTGGAAACCAGACGGTCTCGAACGTCCAGACGACCTATCAGGTTTTGAACAACAGGCCGCTGGCCTCTATCTCCTTGGCCGTGAGCGACCAGTTGGGCGCGGACGGAACCAAGGGATCCAGCGCCCAGCGCCTTTCCTTTATATACAACGCCCAGGGCTTCCTTCAGACGCAGGACCTAGACGGCGATGGCCGCTCGGACGGCATCCGGGAGGAGTCGGTGGCCGCTACCCTGCCAGCGGGTGTGACCGGAAGAGGGCAGGACCTGACTCATTCCGGTATCGGGACGGTTTCGGTGAGTGTGGACCCGATGGGCACGGTGACCCGCTCGGTAGCCCGGACAGAGGAATGGCAGATCATCAAGAACCGGCCCCTGGCCCGCCGGGTGGATACCTTCTCTAACACCGCCGGAATGGACTTGACCCTCACCTTCTCCAGGCAGCAGGTGGAGAACAGCTTTGATCCTGCCACGACCCGCCTGACCTCGGCCCGAGAGCTTCCGGTTGCCTTGACAGGGGCCCAGGCCCTGGGGGTAAGCGAGCTTCTCCTGGGGGCTGACCTGGACGGCGATGGGCTCTTGAGGGCCGACGGATTCTCAGGAACCGGCACGGTCTCGGTAACCCGGGATTCGTTTGACTCGGTCTCGGCCAATGTGAGTGTCACGACAAGCGGCGGCGCGGCCCACTCCATGGCGATCATCCAGGGCAGGGCCCTGCCGGAGCTGGTGGTAACCCAGGGGGCTGCCTTGGGGGCTGATGGCACCCGCAGCCGCACGATGAGCGCGATCGGCTACGCCTACAACCCGCAAACAACCCATCTCACCCAGGCTGCCAACGGAGCGATCAGCGGGTCGCCGGCGCCGCTTACCGTCACCTGGGCCGGGGCAACGCTCCAGGCCGATGGGGCGTCGTCGGTCACCATCTCGGCGGACCTCTTCGGCGGCCTGGCCAAGACCGTCACCATCAGCCAGTACCAAATCATCGCCAACCGCCCGCGCACCCCGCTCGTCATCAATGTGACAGAGAGCACCAGTGTCGATGGAACCGTCAGCCAGACGGTGAGCGGCAGCGAGACGCTCTACGATCCAGAATCCGGCCTGGCGATCCTCACCCGGGATCCCCAGAAGGAGCTGTTGGCTTCTGGGGGCTTCCAGACCGCTCAACTGCAGGGCATGGTCGCCTCCCTCAATGGGGCGATCTCCCGGGTTACGCAGGAGCATTTCCAGGATGGGCGGATCGGCTCTCTCACGGTCAGCCGCTCGGAGGTAACGGGCGATGTCACCATCTCCTGGACCGAAAACAGCTACCGGAACTTCTCCCAGGCCCCAGGCCTCTGGCGCGTTTCCGAGACAGCCACCACCTCAGAAACGTTCCAGATAGACGGCAGCCGCTCGATGAGCCGCTCCGGCCAGAGGATCCTCTACGACGAATTCACCAGGCCAAATGGGGCGGAGGATCTGTGGCTAACCTTGAGCTTCGATGCGGATCAAAACGGCAGGCTTGACAACCTGGAGAGGTACGCCGGCTTTGCCTCTTCGGTGGCGATGTCGGGAGATTTCCTGGGGAATCTCAGCCGCTCGATCGTCCGCAACGACTATGTGCCGGTGGGCGGGCAGTTGAAGCCGCTGGTCGCGAGCTCGGTCACCCAGCAGGTCGCCTTTGATGGGGCCCCCAGCACCACGGTGGCCCGGTTGGACTATTCCTATACCAGCGCTCCCGGCCAGCCTGATCCTCTGTTGACGGCGATTCCGAGCGACCACCCGATCGTCCAGCAGTACCTGAGCAATCCCAACCTGATCGGCCAGCAGGAGCTTTGGCTCATCAAGGCCGATCCGGATTCACCGGGCAACTGGCGGGTCAAGCCGCAGCTCGTGAGCCCGCTCACCGGGCGGCTCTTCGCCGGGATCAACTGGCAGGTGAAGGAGCAATCCTCCACGCAAACCGAGCAGGCCTGGCTTGAGCTGGCCTCCCTCACCGCACAGATCCAGGCGCTGGATACCACCATCGCCAACCTGAACAACGAGATCAACACGATCAATATCCAGATTGGCACCCTCACCTCCGACGCCCACCGCAACCAGCTCCTCATCAGCCAGCTTGAGGGCTGGAGGAATAGCTGGGCAGCAGAGGCGGACCGACTTTTTTCGATTCAGGGCGGCGATTATGACTGGCGCAAATGGCAATGGACCCACGGACATGGCTATGACCGGCGGGCCTTCTTCGCAGAGAAGATCATCGCCTACCTCAAAAGCAACCCCAACGCTACCCAGGTTCAAGTGGCGACCTTTATGAGCCAGGAGTGGGATCGCCAGATGTATCATTACGGCCCCGATAGCTGGCCTATGGGCCCTGTCGGGGCTACCCAGGTTGATTCCAATAACGCCAAGTGGCGGGATAGAAGGCGCGATTCTGAGATCGCTGGGGTCAACGAAGTTTACAGCCTCTTCTTCAGTGCCATCCCCCAGATTATCAGCTCGATCTCCAACCAGGTGGCGAGCTTCCTCAACCAGCGGCAGGGCAAGGTATCTCAGGTCAGCAGCTGGGTGAGCCAGCGCAACAACCTGATTTCGCTCAAGGCTCAGCGGCAGGAGGAGCTGCTCGCTTTTGGCGCCGACCCCGAGAGGTACTTTGCCCAGGCCCAGGGGCTTGGGGCCGGCAGCGTCCAGGCGGTCTCCCTGAAGGATCTCGTCGCCCAGCAGGCCTCGCTGGATGCCGAGATTCTCCAGACCCGGCGCCAGCTTGGGGAGGCGCAAAGCGGCCTCGCCGACATCAGCCGCCAGATGGATGCGATCGCCCAGCGGATGGCCGGCCTCTCCACCGAGGCGACCACCAAGCTGGCCCGGCTCCAAGGCGAGTTGGATCAGCTCACCGAGCAGCTAGGCGTTGAGGAGCAGGAGCAGCAGAATCTGTTTGGCCTGCTGGATCGGTTCCAGGCCCAGCGCGACGTGCTGGCCGGCCGGGTGGCAACGGTGGAAGAGGGAATCGCAGCCATCCAGGCCGAGCGGACCGCCACTGGAAACCAGCTTACCCAGATGGATCAGGAGATCATTCAGATCCAGGCCCAGCGGGCCGGAGTGGCCCAGGAGCTGGCCAACCTGGACCAGACCCTGGCTCAGATCCAGGCGGATCGCGCCCGCCTGGGCACCGACCTAACCGGTGCCGATCAGCAGATTGCTCAGTTTGAGTCCACCCGGGCTGTGTTGGCTGGCCAGATTGCAGCTTACGACAGCCGCCTCACCGAGATCCAGGCCTCCCGCATCTGGGTCCAGCAGCGGATCAGCGCCATTGATGTGGCCCTCCCCCAGTGGAACGCACAGATTGCCCAGTGGGATAGCCAGATTGCGGACTTGGATAGGCAGCTGGTTGTTTGGAGCGACCTTCCTTCTTTGAATGAACAGGAGAGGCCTTGGTTGAATCAAAGGGAAGATGCGCTTAACTGGGAGTGGCGGTGGGTCAACGGAGGAGGGGGCCCACGGAACCAAGGAGAGAGGATCGCCATTTTCTGGGTCCGCTCGGGATTGAATTCTGTTTGGTTGGATAGGTTTAGAAGAGATTACGCTTGGTGGCTCAATCGATATGGGTTAACCATTGACATCAACGTAAACGGCTTCCGGAATTACCTGCGGCTCCATATCATCTGGGCAGAGGATGGAGTTCGATATTTTTCACCTGGTGGGAGTTACCCAAACGATTATCAACGTATCGATCTAGAAACTCAGCTTAATTTTTATCGGTGGTATTTATCCCGCTTGGACAATCAGGTAAATTCCCTAACTTCCCAAAGAGGTTTTCTCGTTCAACAGCGCAACAGCCTCATCCAGACCCGGGATGCCCACGCGGCAGAGCGGGGCAACCGGGTCCAGCAACTTAACGATTTGGATGTCGCGCTCAACCAGGCCAGCGGGGCCCGCGGTGCAGCCGGCCAACAGTTTGTCACGGTGAACAACAGCCTGAACAGCGCGAGGGGCAGCCGCGCCGAGATCGCCCAGCGGATCGGGGTGGTGGATCAGCGGCTCAGCCAGACCCAGGGCGCACGCACAACCACCGCTGGCCAGCTCGCCGGGGTGGACCAGCGGCTGACCAACGCCCAGGCGAACCGGAGCGGCTTGATGGGCCAGATTAACACCCTGAATGCGAGGCTTGCCGCGGCCCAGGCCCAGCGGACCGATCTTGTCCAACAGATCGGCCGGGTCAGCTCCCAGATCACGACCGTTGAGGGGATGATCGGGCTCCAGGGCCAGATGAACACGGTCAGTTCCGGCTTGTACTCCCAGCTTACGTCGCTGCGGGGCGATCAGAGCCGGTTGATGGGAACGCAGGCCGATCTCTTTTCCCGGCTGGGAACCCTGAGCGGCCAACAATCCTCCCTCGGTTCCGATCGAGCCTTCGTTGCTGTGCAGATCGCCACGCATCCCCAGGCCCTGGCCAACCAGGCCGGGACGGTGACGATCACGGTGGATCCCTTCGGCAATGTGACGCGAAACATTGTCCAGAACCAGTACGCCATCCTGGCCGGCCAGGCCAGGGTGGTCTCCGCGACCACGAACACCCAAACCTTTGACGCAAACGGCATCCTCCTCTCTCGTCAGGTGAACCAGGTGCTGTACAACTTCGAGTTCATCAACAACATCATCCGTCTGGTGTCGGCCCAGCAGGCTGGCGCTGGGACGATTGACGTCTTCGACCGAAACGGCAACCGCTCCACCGGAAACTTCACGAACACCTTCACCGTGATCAACGGCAAGCTGGTCCTCACCCGCAGCGAGGTGCACCTCGTCTCCAACCCGGCCCTGGGTCACCGCCCCAACGACGCGGTCCTGGTGACCACCGACA
>CAYJSX010000006.1:17093-18376 GCA_964372575.1 uncultured Planctomycetia bacterium | reverse complement strand
GCCCAGCTTGCTCTCCCAATCCACCCGCTCCGAGTGCACTGGGACCCGCACACCGTTGATGGAAATCCACTCGTGACGCTGGGTGTCGTAGGCAATCCGGGTCTCGCCGGTCGGGATGAGCCGGGCCATTTGAGCACGCAGGTAGTGGGCGAACGTCGGCAGGTGGGTCACCCCGTAGATGGCCGTGAGAATGGTGTTGGGATCTCCTACGATCGCTGCAAGGTAGGCGGCGATCTGGCGGTTGATCTGGGTCTCCAGCGACAGGAGAGAGTTCTCCCGCGGCATCTTTGGAAAGTTCGCCGGGTCCATATCCAGCACCACCCGGCGCACCTTTTGGTCGGCTGGCCTGAACTCATCCCACGACACCGATCGAAGTCTCCTTCTGGCCTCTGGGCGGACATCGAAACTTCCGTCCTGCCGCACCGCGTTGATCCCCGGGAGCTGACCGTTCTTCTCCAGAAATTCGATCGCCGCCCCACCCCCCGTGGAAACGTGGGTGAAATCTCTGTCGGGATCCAGCTTCCCAAGCTTCCTCATCGTTTCAACCAAGGTTGCGGTGTCGCCGCCGCCCAGGAAGGTCAGGGTACCTCCTCTCAAGGGATTCCAGCGGCTCCGGGTCGCCTTGGCTGCCGCTAGGGCGACCGCGTAGGAACCCTGAGCGAACTGCTCTATCTCAAAAATCCCCTGCGGCCCATTCCAGAAGAAGACGCCCGCCTCCTCAATCTTCCTCTCCCAGGCCTTTTGGGTCTCCTCTCCAATGTCCACACCCAACTGCCCTTCCTGCAGGCTTGAGACGTTCTTTACCTCAGGCTCCTTTTGTTTATCCCAGTGGGCCGTAACGGCTCGGAAATCCTTTGGCAAGAAAATACGGGCTCCGCTTGGCAAGCGAAAGATCCTCTGTCCGGTGTCTGGATCGCTCTGGGCCGTTGCGCCCAGACTCTCCAGGAGCCGCACGGCGACTTCCACCTCACCCTCTATGCCTTTCAAAGAGTCACCGAGATTGATGGATTCTCCCCCCATTCTGTCGTGGGCCTTCAGGAACGGGAAGGCCAAGCGCCCTCCCAAGCCGATCGAATCAATATCCTTTAAGAGCCCGGCGAGGGCTCTGATGAGGGGAATCTTGTCAGAGGCCTTGCCCCCACCCAGCAGCATGAAGAAGGGCCGACGCCTCTTGGGATCTTCGATGGCATCCAGCAGGCCGCTTAACCCTGCGATCTCCTTGGCCACCAGGAAGCCGGCCGCCTTGGGCACAACCCCCTCCGGGAGGAGCGCCTTCCAGCCGG
>CAYJSX010000006.1:0-17083 GCA_964372575.1 uncultured Planctomycetia bacterium | reverse complement strand
GGCCGCCTTGGGCAGCTCCTTTCCCTTAGGTTTGGCGAGATTGACCGCGATGACCGAGGCGTCGGCCCGGTGAACCTTTCCAAAGCCATCCTGAACAACGGCGTCGGCCAGATAAATGAGCCCCTCGGCAAACATCTGCTTGATGGCAAGATCCTTGGCCTGCTCCTCCGGGTGGAACCGGATGTTCTCCAGGAGGGCCACCTCCCCGTCCTTCATCCCCCTGACCACCTCAAACGTCTCCCACCAGATGTCGGCAAGGTAGCGCATCTGGGTCTCAAAGGCAGCGGAGTCCTCCTTGGGGTCGGTGATGACCTTGCCGCCGTTTCCACGATTGACCGTGTCGTACAACATCTTGACCGGCTGGCGCAGGAGTTTGCCCAGATACCGGTCCACCCCGGAGCACCTGAAGGAGAACAGATGCAGGGTTCCATGCGCTACCTTGCCAGATGCCTGGTCTGTCGCGTCCGGGGTGATCTTTCCATCCGGCCGGCCCAAGTGAGAGACCAAGACGACCCTCGCCCCCTTCTTCGCGAGCCACTCGATCGTGGGCGTGGCCGCGCGTATCCGCTGGGCGTGTTCCTCGAGAATCTCATCGCCAGAGGTCGTGGGGACGTTGAAGTCGGCCACGACAAAGATGACTTTGCCCTTGAGGCCGTCCTTGCGTCTCTCCTTCTTGAAATGATTCTCCAGCTCATTCAGATTCCAAATCTCGCCGGAGTTTCTGCCCATCGAGGGCCTGGAAAAGTGAATTTCCTCGTGTGGGGCAGCGGTGAGGCGCTCCTCCAGGCCGGCGGCCTGTTCGTTGTCCCGGGCAGATTGCACCCGCAGGGCGTAGGCCTGCGGGGGCCAGGCCAAGCTCAGGATCAGGAAGGCCGCTAGGGCTCGCATTGAAATTTCGGTAGCCATCGAAGAGATTTCAAGGTAGAATTTAACCCATGATTATCCGCACGCCGCATCTGGCCGCCCTGCGGCAACTCCTCTTGCGCTACCGGGTCGTTGGTATCGTGGGCCCCCGGCAAGTGGGAAAAACAACCTTGGCCAGGGCGTTCACCCGGCAGTGGCGTGGCCCGGTCACCTTCTTCGACCTTGAGAATCCGGAGGATCTGGCCCGCCTGCAAGATCCCATGCTTGCCCTGAAAGGGCTCGAGGGGCTGATCGTACTGGACGAGATCCAGCGCCTTCCTGAACTCTTCTCCATCTTGCGCGTGCTGGTGGATCGCCCCAAAACCCGGGCGCGCTTCCTTATCCTTGGAAGCGCCTCTCCCGAATTGCTGAAGCAAGGTTCGGAATCGCTCGCTGGAAGAATCGCCTACCATGAGCTTTACGGCCTTGCCCTCGAAGAGGTAGGGGTACAGCATCAAGACCGCTTGTGGTTTAGAGGCGGATTCCCAAAGTCTTACCTGGCCGCTACCCATGCGGAAAGCGACCAGTGGCGCCGCGGCTTTATCCGAACATTCCTGGAAAGAGACCTGCCGCAACTGGGCGTCAACATCCGATCCACCACCCTGCACCGCTTCTGGATGATGCTCGCCCACTACCACGGACAGACCTGGAATGCCTCGGAATTCGGCCGGTCTTTCGGAGTAGCCGATACGACGATCAGACACTATCTGGATACCCTTTCCTCCGCCATGGTCGTGCAGCAACTTCTCCCTTGGCACGAAAACATCTCGAAACGTCAAGTCAAGACACCCAAGGTGTACCTCCAGGACAGCGGCATCCTCCATGCCCTGCTTAACTTGAAAAAACCCTCCGACCTGGAAGCCCATCCCAAGGTGGGAGCCTCCTGGGAGGGGTTTGTGCTGGGGCAGGTCATCCATCGGTTAAAGGCTCAACCGGAGGAATGTTTCTATTGGGCCACCCACGCGGGTGCCGAACTCGATCTGCTCCTTGTCAGAGGAAACCGCCGCCTCGGATTCGAATTCAAACGAACCGTCTCGCCCCACGTGACTGCCTCGATGAGACAGGTCTTCAACGATCTCAAACTCAAAAGCCTCGATGTCATCCACGCAGGAGAGAAAACCTTCCCTCTGTCTAAGCAGATCCGGGCCGTATCCTTCCACCATCTGCTTCGACACCTCCGGCCGATGCCTTAAAATCTGGGGGGGGCTGACCCCAGGGTGAAGTGTGGAGTCAAACCTCCGTTTGGGATCCCCGTTTGCTTCCTTCGGCTACACGCCCAGTTGATTGAGCTGCTTGATGAGCTCTGGGGTCTCGGCGGTAACGCTCTTCTGCCAGGAGGCCGGGATAAGCTGTTCCTCAAGCTGGGCCAGAAGCCCCTGGACCGTCAGGGCGGTAGCCTGAACGACTCGAACCGTCACTCCATGAATCGTTTCCAGGATCCCCTGGGCGAACCGAATGGCAGCCAGCTTGGCCTCTTCTAGGTTTTCGTAATTCCACCCTTGGAGGATTTGAACGGATGGAACACCCAAGTTTTCAATGGCCGTCACCTCTTCCAGGCCGACCGCTACCGCCACCACCCGGCCGGGGGGAATCTTTCCAAGGCCAAGGACCGCTTTGGTTTGCTTGAGACCCATCGTGACAGCCATCGCGTCTTGGAAGCCATCCGGCACCAGCGCCGCCGCCCCCTCCACCGCCACGACCCCAAAAATAGTGGGATCGTCCTTCCCCACGTGACCGAGCGGCTTTTCCTCCAGCCCCGCGCTAACTCCTGACACCTGGGCGTACCAAGCCCCTATGCTGCTTGGAGCAGAGATCGGAAACGTCTCCAGAATGTGAGCCTCTGTTTTGGCCAAGGGGTAGGATTTTTCTACCCGATCCGTGGGAACACCTACCGGGGTAAATTGTCCTTGAACCGTCCAGATCTCCTCATTCTCGTTGTCAATTTCCGCTTTTATGTCGTCAAGAGCCGGGTCACCGAAGTGGTCCTTGAGAAGTTGAATCCCACCCTCTCCAGACGGCAGGAATGTTCTAGCCACCCTCACTCCTCGACTCCTTAAGGTGGCTACGGCACCCTGCCCTTTTCTAGAATCCCGTAGCTTCAATCTCATGTAGGTTGACCCGTAACCATCCCCTTGGGTCATCATGAACTTACGGAGGGCAGTTTGCACGGCGGCTTCCTCAAATAACTCTGCTATTGCAAGGAACACCGGGTCGTCCTTGCCGCGATACTCACCCCCCGTAATGATGGAGAGTTTCTCCGTGGAGGCCGCTAGGAGAATGTCCCCTAGGCCTTGACCAGGTTCCGATGGCTCCCACGTGTCACTTGTCCTGGCCCAGATCCTCTTGAAATTGTACGCATCGGTTGCCCCAACAAGCCGTTCAATAAGATTGAGGTGTCGTTCAAAGTCAAGAAACATCCGCCTGCCATTGCGAACATCCCAGAGTTCTGCAACGGCTCCCTTACCATACTTGGCCAGTGTGGGCGTACCAACCAGCCCCCTGGCCACCTCAGAGAGCAACTTGTTGAACGAGGCAGGGCCTGCCTTGTCGTCTGCCATGAGAAACACCGGCTGGATCCGGGTCATGGGTAGTTCTGCAAAGCCAGGCCCCTGACCGCTAATTCCTCCCCCAAACGGCGGCGTGAGAACCTGTCCTGCTGATGTGCGCTTCCATTCTTCGTAGGCCGCCTTAACCTTAGCCAACATCTCCCCATCCAGATCGGGCACGTGGAGAGGCAACAAACCGTAAACAAACCGCTCGGTCAATTCGGCAAGCTCGGCGGCCGTTTTACCCTCTGTGGCTGGCCCGACAAGATCCTGGAAGATGTTGTACCACTTAAAGCCAAGGGCAACCTCCACCCAGCCCGCACGCCATAAGCTGCGCCAACCCAAGCGGTGCACGGCGTTGGCATCAGCACCCTGCCTATGAACCATGGCAAAGTGCATGTCATCGCCAACCTCGAATACCTGGTGGCCCAGGATGACGCCCTGTTCGATCCCTTCCGTAAGGCTTGCCTGGGCCGTTGGGATAAACCGACTCGGGGTCGTGGTGTGCCCTGCCTTCCCGCCGGCGTCTCCCTTGATGTCAGTCACTGTCAACACGGCTCTGGCATTAACTGCTTCCACGAGAGGATCCCTCTCCTCCGGCTTTGGAACCGGCTGGAACCAATTCCTGAGTTCTTCTGCAGTATCTTGCGCCCGCTCTTCAGCAACCCGGGCAACGACATAAGGCTCAAATTCGCCATGTTGAGTCATCTTCGAAATCAGGCGACGAGCCCGATTCTGCAGCGTACGAGTTTCCGAGGGATCCTGAGCAAATACGTCTACGAAATCTTCACCTCCCGGAATTCTCCCGTTTTGGTAAGACGAGTAAGCATAGGCAGACACATGGGCTTCCCCTTCTCTCATAGGGGGCTGCTTGGCTTCTTCCAGCGACAGAGGAACAACCCCCACGTGGTAGGCAGCGTTTGGCCCTCCAGGAGCGAAGTAAAAGCCGCCGAAGTTATCCTGCCATTCACCCAACGCAGGAGATCCCATCTGAGTTCGTCCCATTAACGACGGATCTGCGCGGTGGTCGGTTACATCCGGAGATACCGGATCGACGTTCACTTGGGCAATAGGCTCATATCGCCATGGGGTTGGTTTTCCCCTATCGAACACAAAGCGCCCCCGACCACCATAAATGGCCGTGATCATATGCTTGTCATGGTCTGCAATGAGTGTGAGCATCTCCTTGGGAGTGCCTATCTTTCCTCGGGGCACCTCGATGGTGGTCGCTCCATTGGGGCGGATGAATCGAATGGTCTGCTCCGGAAATCCTTCGGTAGACGGTGGCTCACCGAAGACCCAGGCCTGCCGATCTTTCTTTCCGGCTAGCACATCCTCCACTCTTTCCACCACAGCGATGAAACTCGTGCTCTCGACCCGGCTTCCGGTTACCCGGTCCGGATGGAAAAAGAGGCGGTGAAGCGCTCGGTTGAAGAATCCTGGGCCTGCATTAATCGCCTTGGCCACAAAAAGCGTCTCCTGCTGCCGTTCCGTCATAGGAACTTCCCCAACTCGGATGCGAAGAGCCTTCACCTGCTCTGCAGGAGGTGCAGCCAGGACGTCCAAGTCTCCTACAGTCTGATACAGCCCAACGGCCTTGGCCTGTTGAAGTGCAGCCAAAGCAGCTTGATTGGCCAGGGCGCGAGCCGTTGGCGATTGAACTCCGAGAAGGTGGACCAATTGCAAGTGAAGGTCCCTCCCAAAACCACGAACAACGGCTCCCTGAAGGGTGCCTTTCGCAACCGCCTTATTCAGAAATTGCTGAGCAGCCTTGACTGAATCGCCGCTGATGACGCCATCCTTGAACCAGCGACCCAACTCTACTCCTGAAAAGCTATGGGTGGTTGGGGCAAACGTAATCCCATCCGCCTTCAATACCGGTGGCTTCTCCTCCAGGCCGGCCAGGGTATCAATTCCGGCGGCTTGGGGAAGCAGGCCCAGGTTGGCGGCGGTGCGCTCGAGAACTTTTCCAACCGCTTTAAGATCCTCGCGGGGATCCCCTGTCAAGGCTTCCTCGAGGCCCGACTTGTGCTTGACCTCTTCGGCCGCCTGGGGCCGGAAGGCGTAGCTGGGGACCGCCCAGGTGATGAGCGAGGTAACGACGAGTGCGAACGACATCCACTTTTTTAACGTGTTGCCCATTCGGAAATCCTCCGTCTTATTGGCAGTTTCCTGATATACTTACTGATTGCACAAGGGGGGTTCGCTCGATGGTTGGACAATTTACGGCCGTCTATATGAAGCAGGGAAAGTGGTACATTGGATACGTGGAGGAGATTCCTGGGGTCAATACCCAAGGCAAAACTTTGGCGGAAACCAGGCGGAATTTGAAAGAAGCTCTGGAATTGATCTTGGAGGCCAATAAACAACTTGCTCATCGGTCTCACCGCAGGAACGCGATTGAAGAACCCATCTCGATTGCCTTTGGATGAAGCGCAGGGAGCTGCTGCGCCATCTGACGAACCGCGGATGTGCCCTCCTAAGGGAGGGCAAAAAGCACTCCATCTACTGGAACCAAGACTTACGTACGACCTCCTCCGTACCTCGCCATTCTGAAATAAACGACTTTCTCGCCAGGAAGATATGCCGCGATCTGGGTATCCCAGAACCCTAGGGTCACGCTGTGTCACGTTACGGTCCCAGAGGCGATGATAAGCGCCAACGACATCCACTTTTTTAACGTGTTGCCCATTCGGAAATCCTCCTTCTTATCGGTCTTTTCTGATATACTTTGACTTTGGAGGTTACGCCATGACCTATATGCTGTCGGCGGTTATTGAGCATGAAGGCGACTGGTATGTCGCCACCTGTCCCGAGCTGGATGTTGCCAGTCAGGGACGTACGGTGGAAGAGTCCAGAAAAAACCTTCATGAGGCTGTGCAGCTCTTCCTGGAGACAGCCGATCCCAAAGAAATTACCATCCCGACCGAACCCCCCTTTATGACCACCTTCGAAGTCGCTGTCTAGCCGATGCCTCGCCTGCCTGTCATCTCTGCAGGCGACCTGATCAAAGTCCTGGAACAGCAGGGATTCCGTATCGTCCGCCAACGAGGAAGCCATGTCGTCCTTCAAAAGAAGACGCCCGATACGACTGTCACCACCGTCGTTCCCAACCACAAAGAGCTGGCGCCTGGCACTCTTCGCAGTATCCTCAAGCGCTCCGGCACGTCGGGGGAAGAGCTGCTTAAACTCCTGACCGCTTTGCTCGGCGTCGTCCCGCAGCTCTGGCAGTAAACCGTCCATTGCATCCAGACTGCCTCATCTGTCTCGGTGGATTCTCCTTTTGTCATCGGGGGTGCGGGAAACCTGGTATATTAATACAAACCGCGTTAAGTCCCGTGTCATTGCGAGGAGCGGAGCGGCGAGAGATCTCGAGATCTCTCGCCCCTTCGGGGCTCGAGATGACGTCTTGAAGTGAGGCCTTAGATTGTTCGCATCGGGAGTCATCCTGTATACGGCTGTACTGGGTTTGGCCCTTTGGCTGAGCAAAAATGGCAAGGAGGAAAGCTGATGGAGATGGAATATGGGGTCTGGTATGGGTATCTGGCCGTAGGGATACTGATAATGGTCTCCCTGGTTGTGGGCTACTTGGACCACAAGGCCCGCAAGCGGCAGCGGCACCCCCGCTAAGCTCACCTCTCAAGATACCCTCTCCTCTTCTCACGCTACACGCCCACCTCGTAAAGCCCCAGGGCCTGCGCGACATCCTTCTGCGTGACAGGTTGAACCGACTGCCAGGTGGAGGGCAATTTGTAGGACCGTTTGAAAGATACCCATTGCCCAAGGGACGAGGTGTGATAAACTTTATTTTAGGATGAGAATGCCGCGTCTGACCGCCAAGCGGCGTGAGAACCTGGCTAAGCTTATCAGCAACGCAGCAACTGTCATCTTTGGCGGTCTGGTGGTTGGGGCATTCCTTGGAGGACCTTTTCGACTGAAGATCTTCGTGGTCGGATTGGCGCTCTACGTAGCAGCCATTGTAACGATTTGGTGGTTGGAACCCTAGGAGAAGAGATTGTGATTTGGCTTGTGTATGGAACATTCGCGTTGTTGCTGGCGGTGGTGGGCCTGCTGATTTACCAGGAGAACCGAAGACAACACCGGCAGCGGCACGCCCCCTAAGCGCACCTCTCAAGATATCCTCTCCTTTTCTCACCGCTACACGCCCACCTGGTAAAGCCCCAGGGCCTGCTCGACATCCTCCTGGGTAACCGGGCGACTTGTCTGCCAGGCAGAAGGCAGCAGCTCTTGAAGCTGCGCGAGAAGCCCTTGGGCTGATCGTGCGGTGGTTCTTAGGAAGGCGACCTCCACCCTCTTCAGTATCGTCAGCCATTCTCCGGCCACGTGCCAAACAACTTTAAGGGCGGCTTCCCAAGAGGGAAATTCGTCTGCCCGAAAGATGTTGTCTCCTGGAAACCCCCTGCTCATCAGGCTAGCCTTCTCCTCTTGTTTTGCTACAAGGGCAACAATCTGCACGGCTGGCACGCCGGCCTTAAGAAGAGCCTCCGTTTGAGCAATGCCCTCGGCCACCACCAGGTAGGGTGTATCCAAGTTCATCCCGGCTCTCAGAAACCCGATCCCGGCATCCACCACGTAGCCCGTAGGGTTGACCACGGTGATCGTTTGCCCGCCGGGCAGCTCGATCACCTCGATATCCCCCAAATCCTCCGGAGTTTCAGGCTTCAGCACCGGGCCCTCCTGATCCCCGAATCTCCTTCTCTGGCCGGTATCCTTGAGCCGACCTGTCCTCTTGTCTTCGACCTCGGTGGCGCCAGCGCCCTCCTCCAGGCCTGTCCCGAGCCCTGTCGAGGGGTCGGCGGCGAGGGGCGATGTCAGCCACTCTTCGAGGCGGCTGGCCGCTTCTTCCACCTGTTGGGCATCTCCAGCAAAGGAGAAACGCCACCAACCAGGGGCGTGGAACGCCTCCCCCTCCACGTAGGTGAGACCCAAATCCCACGGGGTAAACTTGGGATCAAGCTGAAGGAAGCGGCTAGCATTGAAGAGGAGATAGAAGGCCCCCTGGGGCCGGATGAAATCGATCGCATGCTTGAAGAAGACCTTCTCCAACCTGCCAGCATTTTGTTTCAGGTGCGCCACGTGCTTCTCTATGAAGGCGTTAAATTCCTTAACGTGTTCCTCGCCGTAGACCACGGCCTGCGCCACCATCGCCGCCCGGTCGGCAGTCAAGACCCGCTGCTTCAACATCTGTTTGACGATTTCAGCGTTGGCAATGGCCAAGGTACCTAGCCGCCCTCCTGGCTGAAGGATCTCTTTCGACTGGGTCATGAGGAGGGCCACCCGGGGTAGGACTTGGTTCGATAGGCCGTTCAGTTGAAGCTGCTCGCTGTCAAACAGAAGCTGCCCGTACGCCACATCCAGAACAACGTGAACATCCTCAAATCCCTCTTTTTGAAGAAGCTGATCCAGCTCTTCAAGGAGGCTGGGCGGGATCACCGTGCTGGTGGGGTTGCCGGGGCTGGTGAGGATGAGCACGCGGGGACCCTTCGGGTTCTTCTTTCTGGCTTTCTCAAGCTCCTGCTGGATCTTATCGATCGTTGGGATGAACTGCTGAGCTTGAACGGTGGCAAATCGCTCGATCCGATCCTCCGGGATGCCTGCCGTCAAGAGGGAGGAGTCATACCCTACGTAGTACGGTTCAGGGATCAGAACCGATACGGGTCCCTGAAGCTTCTCTAAGGCAAGAAGAAATTCCTGGAGGGCGGTTTTTGACCCATAGAAACCGGTGGCGATCTCTTCTTCGGAATAGCGGACGCCGTAGGTGCGCTGGACATAGCCCTGCATCGCCTTGATGACCGCCGCCTCCAGCTCTGCCCAGGTTTTCCAGCGACCGTTTTTAAGGGCCTCCTGAACCGACCGCCTGGCCCATTCAGGTCGGGGAACAGAAGGGGCCCCGACATGCAGCTTGATCACCTGCTTCAACGCCTCGTCCGGGGATAGATTCAAAAAGAGTTCAGGCTTACCTTCTCGCTCCAGGAAAAAGGGAGGGCTTAAGGAAAGGGTAGGATCTGGGCCGCGGCTCCTCCAGGTGGACTTTAAGAAGGAGGCATTCTCTAATTTATCCGGCAACGATCCGATGGGGGCAAGTTTATTGAGGGCATCCGACGCAACTTGAGATTTCAGCTCTTCCTTGAGGAGTTCCGTGTAGGCGTGCTGGGTGGCCCGGCTGGGAGCGGCGATCGAGCCGCCCACCGTCGTCTGCCAGGGCAGCTTGAGCGCCTCGTTGAAGCTGACCAGCGCCCCCAGGGGGTAATCTTTCACGCTGAAGCGCTTCCCAAAATCAACCAGAAACAGCGTTGTCTTCTTAAAAGAAGGATTGCTCTCCAGCAACTTCATAAGCATAGGAACCTCGCTTACGCCCTTGGGCTGCGTAGGCTGAGACTCTTCCAGGACAACCAAAACTCCGTTCTGTGAGGTGAAATCCAATAGCTGATTCCACTCTTGTTCTTCGGCCTTTAGAAAATCGCTCCGATCAACCAGGATGAGTTTAGGGAGCCTCTTCGATGGGTCCCGGTGAATCGCTTGAAGTTCCTGAGTTAGCTGATACGGCTCCATTTGCTTAAGGGGGTCGTAAGGAAGGTATTTCTTTGCTACCTTTTCATAGCGAACTTGAAGCGCTTTGGAAACCCAGATGGCAGGACGGTCCTCCCGGGCCTGCGTCAGGTCAACCCCTATTCGGACTAGGAGCTCCAGGGCCCCTGGCCCGCCCGGGGTGATAAAGAGCTGATCCGGCGTGATCTGCTTTCCAAGGGAAGCCGTCCACTGGGCGGTGAAGTAGCTGGCGGCCGCTTGCCGCATCTCATCGGTGCCCAGCAGCGGCCCATACGGATCCTGCAGCGCATTAACCTCATACTCCGCCACCGCCTGCTTGAAGACCTTCGCCGCCTCCTCCAGGCCGGAGGATTCCAATGGAACGATGGCCACCATGAGGCGCGCTGGGGCATCTGGAGGATCGATCTGAAGGTTATAATCGGCGAGCCGAAGCACGACCTGCTTCTCCTCAAACTCCTTCACTTTGGTCTGAAACGGTTTGAACAATTCTTGAAGGGCTCGTTTTATCGCATCCTCTATCTTTGTGTTATCTGAAAGGTCGATGGCTACGGTTTCCGGGACGTTGGTGGGGTAATCTGGGTGAAGAATGCCTATCCGATCGATCCGAAAACTCTCCTTCTTAAGCCACCCGTTGATACTCCGAGCAATAAGGGGAATGTGTTCCTTTTTGAGCCTGTACGTGGACCTAGGCGTGAATGGCCGAATCTTGAATCCTCTGAAATCGAAGGGATCGAGATCGGGCGTTTTTGGCTGGGGCTTGTTTTCTTCCTGCGTATCTTGTTCTTTGGCTGCTGCACCCTGAGGTTTTCCAAGGACCGTCTCCTTTGCTTTAGAGGGGGCGTAGAACCAGGTATTTTTACGATCCCTAAGATCCTCCAGCGTAGGACTGGGTGGAGCTATCTTGGTGGCCTCGCTTGGGCCCAACAGGAGAGTCAAGGCATAACGCCTGAGCCAAAAGTGAAAGCTGAGGGACCAATAGGGGCGTGGCAGGCCGGTCACCTGGTAAATTTCCCAAGAACCCTCTTTATCCCCTCTACGAAGAAGGTCGTTCAATCCGATTCTTGTCTTGCTGTCAACCTCCCTCCAAACCTCCTCCTCCAAGCCGGATTTCTGGGTGGGAGCGGTGGCGGTTTTGAAGACGGGTTTCAAAACCAATGTCAGCAGCTTTACCTCTTCTGAGGTTTCAGCCTCTTTTTTGGGCTTTCCTCCGGGTGCGTCAGGATCCTTAAATTCATATCGGGTAATTTCTACCCGACGCAGAGGAGGCTTGACCTTGGCTCTGGACGCCACCTCGGACAAAAATTCCCGGCAAACCCACCGGGCTGCGTCCTCTGTTTCCGGGAAAGCCCGTTTTAACAAGTCCATGGGTTTCCACCACCCTTCTCCCTGCTCCCATTCAAAGCAAAAAGCGAAAAGGTTCGGGTTTCCTAGGTGGGATTTCAGATGGGCCCCCAGTCGCTTCTCAAACTCCTCAGGGACATTACCCTGTTGAAAAGTGCGTTGCGAAGGAAGGTTCACAGGTACCTGAATGGTTTTTCCGACTTCGGTGCTACGGCGCGGAAGCTGGTCCTCTGACTCAGCCAACTCAAAGACGGACAGTTCAGGCAGAGTATCCTTCCCTGCCCCCTCCTCCAGGCCTGTCCCGAGCTCTGCCGAGGGGCCGGCGGTTTTCTCTGGCGGGAGTTGGCCAAACATGACGATCTGACCGATCTGCTTCTCCAACTCTCCTTTCAATGGTTCCTGAGGGCTCTTGCGGGGATTTCCCAGCAAGAGCTTGATCACGGCCCGGTGGTGCTCGACAACCTTCTGCCATTGCGCCTCAGGAGGAAGTTTGTTCAACTGCTGGTGATCCCAAGGGTGAGAGAACTCCTTGCCATCTACTATGGTCGAGACCTTTGCCACCCCATCCGGCTTGGATGGCCAAGGATCCTTGGACGGATCCCCAAGGGCCTGAGGGGTGAGGATGACCGTGTGGCCGGCTACCATACACTCCCAGTGGCCCACCGGAAGCGGAATCGAGGAGGAGGTCGCCAGGGGAATGTAGTCAGAGCCGGCCTGCTCAAAAAACATAATTTTCTTTAGCGTCTTAAGCTCATCAAGCAATGCACGGATCCTGAGCAAAGCCTCTTCCATGTAGTTCAGGTATTTCTTAAACTTTTCTATGTTCAAGTCTTCAGGATCCATAAGAGCCAAATCCGCGAAACTGAACAGATTGAAGGCGTTGCCAAACTCGTGAGTGAGTGTGGTCTTCAAGGTGGAATCCGGTATGGAAACCTCGACCATCCTGAAAAATCCTACGGTGGAAGCGATCTCCTCCAAGGCCCGCCGCATCTCATCAGAGCGCTCCGTTGAGGCGCTGGCGGCCCATTCTTTTAATTCCTTGAGCAGGGCTTCCACAACGGCCAGGCGGTTCCGAAGGATCCCCTCCAAGGCCTCAGCGGCTTGACAAACTTCCTTGACATTATTGGCTTTGCTTTGGACGGTTCCAACCTTCTTGCGCCAGTCCTCGAACTTATCCAGGAGGGGAAGGGCTGCGGACTCATCCAGTAAAACCTGTGTCTTTGGGCGCAGTTCCGGCAGCCAGAGAAAGGTGATGGGAAGCTGGGGGTTGTACTGACCTTCGGTGAAGAAGCGCAGGATCATCTGGGACTTGGGAAGGCCGAAGGCGGCGAAGCGGATCACGCCATCTTGAGCCAGCATGTCGGCGAAGTGGTCCAACATGAAGGTGATTCCCTGGTAGCCCTTGGCCCAGGGATTGTGCGCTAGGAACTCTTTTGTGAACTCGCGCGGCTGGCCGACCTTCGACTTCCAGGTCTCGGGCTTTTGGAATTCCTCGCCTGGCTGTATCTCGGCGACATGGCCCTCCTTGGGGTCGGTCGCCATGAGCTGCCACTGGACGCCGCCCAGCGCTTTCACTCGCCCTACCTGGTGTCTTACCAAGGCAACCGTCGGAACGATAAGATGTTGGATCGCCCAGTCCGCCCGATGTTCCATCCCGATGGGATTCAACAGATTCTCTTGGAAGAAGCGAAAGGCGCTATGGGGATGGCCCTTAGGTACATTGGTGACTGGATCTAAATTTGGATCCACGATGTCGTCCATTGCCACGATGTAGAGCAGGTTCAAGTAGGCCTGGCGCTCTTCCTTGGTCAGGACGTTAAGCCGCTTCACCAACTCCGCAAGGAGGGGCTTAGGGGTGCTTCCGGTGGCCAGGCCGATGACAAAATTCTTTCTGGCCTCTACCGCCTTCTTCCACAGCCCCATTACCTCATCCGCCTGCGCCCGGCCGACATCCTTGGGGCTCGCGTAGACGGTCACCGGCATCGTCTGCCCCGTCTTTCCTGTCAGCTCCCCTGCGGCCACCACCCCCTCTTCCAGACCAGCGGCGTCAAGAGCGGTCGTGTGTCTTGAGTCTTGAGGGATTAGTGAATCTTTACCCACGACCCACGACTCACGACCCACGACTGCCTTTCCCTCCTCCAGGCCGGTGAGGGAGCGGGTGAGCTCGACCGTGACAGGGGTTGGCTCCTCGAGGCCGGATTGGCGGCTACGCAGGGCGTTGGGTGTCAGGTTAAAACCTGGCACCCCATCCACCGGATAAAGTCCGCAGGGGCAGGACCAGGTGGTGAGGGAAGCAGCCATAAGGGTCCAGGCAACCGTTCTTGTAAAGGGTCTCATCCTAGGGTACGATGATTGACCGCTAGGGAGGGATGAGTAAATGGAATGGCTTCTGGGTGTTTATGCAGCTGCCAGTTTCCTGATACTGATCGGCTTAGTGGTGGTTTGGTCGGACTGGAAGGCTCGGAAGAAAGAACGGCACGCCCACTAACGGCTTTACCTTCTCTCTCTCTACCACCTACCAGAAAGTTTCTCTTTAGGTTTGCCTTCACCCCGTTAGACCTCTTTGAGACAACACTCCACTGTCTCGGGCAGGAGTTCTGCTTTCCTCTCCTCGCCAGCGTCGGGTCTGGCAAACAAGGTCTAACGGGGTTCATCGGGGAGCTTGAGATAAAAGCTTCTTTAAACCCTCATCGATTCCATATAGACAGACACCCTGGGCCCGCTATGGGTCGGACCCAGGGTGTTAAATCGACTACAGAGGGGAGTTTACTCTATGGGACCCGCTCGTGTCAAGGCCTCCAGGCAAAAACTCAGTTACTCCTAACTTATTGATTTTTTAGAAAATTTTTTGTTGTATTGTATAGGGTGCCAGGTTAAAACTTGGCACCCGGTCATTCGGTTAAAACCTGGCACCCGGTTTAAGATTCTTACTCCACCTCTTCGGGAAGGGGGGTGGCCTCCGGGGCTGGCTCTGGAAAATCGGGGAAGAAATTGATCTCCTCGACGGGTGGGGCCTCGGTGAGGACCGTCTTGTCCCAGAGGACCTTGCCGTCGTAGGTGACAAAGGTGATTCCAGCGATCTTTTGGTCCTCTAATCCTAAATCTTCTGCCAGGACCTCCAGGGTGACCCAGCGGCCCAGCTCCGGCAGGAGCCCGTAGTAGAAAACCTCCTCCTCATCCCCAGGGGTGAAGACCTCCTCTTCCCCTTCCCAGTAGACGCCGGCCTCTTCACCGGTGTCGGTCTTCACCTTGAGCATGATCCCTTGGGGCGGGCCCTGAG
Source organism: uncultured Planctomycetia bacterium (assembly GCA_964372575.1). Classification (GTDB taxonomy): domain Bacteria; phylum Omnitrophota; class Gorgyraeia; order 1-14-0-20-64-10; family 1-14-0-20-64-10; genus JACOVG01. Next base: position 2,443 of record CAYJSX010000006.1, on the reverse strand, counting down.
GATCAAGCCAGACCGTTTGGGTGATCATCCCATTGGCCGGAAGCAGGGCCGGCTCGAAGGTAAGCCCGTGGGACTGCTGGCCCTTGGCGGCAGGGTGGCTGTGGGCCTTGCCGCTGGCCCCAGGGGCCTCTTCCCAGAGCCAGTTTCCCTCGGTGACGGCGCCGGAGGGCAGGGTATCGTCCACCCAGACGGTCTCCTTGGGGGCTGCCGGTGCTGGCGGAGCCGGTTCAGTGGCGGGGTTAGGGGCCGCCGTGGTAGTCCCGCCATGTTCCTGGCCGGCCGGCTGCTGTTGGCCCCCATGTTCCTGCTGGGCAAGACCAAAGGACGCCAAGCCAAAAAACAGAAATGCAAACACGATGGCTTTCTCTCTCATGGGAATTACCTCGCTTTCTTGGGTGCCAGGTTAAAACCTGGCACCCGTTTCAAGTGGTTAAAACCTGGCACCCGTTCTTTCTATTTAAAACAGGCTGAAGCGACCCGGCCAGAAGACCCACCACCCCTTCGGGCCCAAGGAAGAATCCTACCGCTAAAGGGGCCAGGATGGCAAGAGGGGCCGGCCCAGAGATTTTCAAACACGGAAGGCCTGCTCCCGCTTGGAACCGACCGAAACGATGGAGATCTTCACCTTCAAAAGCTCCTCCAGCCGCTTGAGGTACCGGCGGGCCTGAGGAGGAAGACCCTCGAAGCTCGTCACCTCGGAGGTGTCCATGAGCCAACCGGGGTGCTCCTCGTAGACTGGCTCCACCTCCTGCCACCGGTCGATGTCGGCCGGCGGATGGGTGAGGAGCCTTCCCTGGTGGCGATAGGCGGTGCAGATCCTGGCGCGGGGAGAGCTGTCCAGCACATCCAGCTTGGTCACTGCGATTTCGGTGATGCCGTTGACCAGGATCGAGTGCTTAACCAGCACCGCGTCAAACCAGCCGCAGCGCCTGGGCCGTCCGGTGGTGGCGCCGAACTCTTTGCCCTTCGCGCGGATCTTCTCCATGAGCTCCGGCGGGAACTCCGTCGGGAAAGGGCCCTCGCCCACCCGGGTGGTGTAGGCCTTCACCACGCCGATCACCCGGTCGATCTTGGTTGGAGGAACCCCGGTCCCCACACAGGCCCCTCCGGCGGTGGCGTTGGAGCTGGTCACGTAGGGATAAGTGCCGTGGTCGATGTCGAGCCAGGTGCCCTGCGCCCCTTCAAAGAGGATCGATTTGCCGCTCGCGATCGCCTCGTTCAACAGAACCGGCACATGGACCACATACCCGGCGATCTTCTCCCGGTAGCCGGCGTAAGATTGATGGATCTCGTCAAAATCAAAGGTGGGGGCCTGGTAGAGCTTGGCGAACAGGTCGTTCTTCTCCTCGAGGTTCATGGCAAGCTTTCTGCGGAAGACCTCGTCGTCCAGCAGGTCGGCCAGCCGGATCCCCACCCGGTTGGCCTTGTCGGCGTAACAGGGGCCAATCCCGCGGCCGGTGGTGCCTATCTTGCCGGCACCCACCTTCTGCTCGCGCAGCTTGTCCAGCGCCTTGTGGTAGGGGAAGATCAGGTGGGCCTGGTCGCTCAAGCCCAGATGATCTTCCACCTCGATCCCGTTTTTCTTCAGGCCCTCGATCTCCTCCAAAAGGACCTGCGGATCCACCACCACCCCGTTGCCGATCACGCAGTATTTGCCGGGGTGAAGGATCCCCGAGGGAATGAGGTGCATGATGAATTCCCGTCCGCCCACCACGACCGTGTGGCCGGCGTTGTTGCCCCCTTGAAAGCGGACGATGAGGTCGGCCCGGTCGGCCAGCATGTCGATCACCTTCCCCTTGCCCTCATCGCCCCACTGGGCGCCGACCACCACGATGTTAGGCACAGGAAAAGAAGCGGTAAGCGGTAAGCGGTAAGCCGTAAGCCGTAAGCATCAGGCTTGAAGGCGCAATCTCTTTTGAAATCCGTGAAGCATGCGTCCTACCTCTTCACAAAATCCCATCAGCTTTTCAAAGCCTCCGTTTTTAGATATCCAAGATCCCTCGCAAGGATGAGGTGGTACTTGGCCTCTTCGAGTGACGAATCCGCAAGATTCAAGAAATGAGCGAAGTCCTTATCGCTTGTCCTCTTATGCCCCTCCACGATGTTCGTAGGAATTGAACTGGCAGCCCGCCGGATCTGCTGGATCAATCCGTAGCGTTCCTGTTTGGGAAAGGTTGCGCTTGCTCGGTATATTTCTAGGACAAGTTCGTGAGCCTTTCTCCAAACCTTAAGATCTCCAAACGTTTTCATAGGACTTAAGCTTATCGCTTACAGCTATAACTTGCACGACCCATGCAAAACCGTTCGTGCTGATCCTGAGCCAGGTCGAAGGATCGAAGCACGAAATGCCTATTCACCCTTCGACAGGCTCAGGGTGAACGGGGCGGTTTGCACGACCCATGCAAAACCGTTCGTGCTGATCCTGAGCCAGGTCGAAGGATCG